>JAJZGM010000033.1 GCA_021828525.1 Nitrospirota bacterium
TGTCACTCGCGACCAGCGCCTTTTCCGTGGGGCCCTATCTCGGATATTTTTTCCCGATTTTCAAAACCAATCCCCAGATCAATGTCACCTTTACCGGACTCCTGATTCTGGTCCTTGTCATCCTCAATATTATCGGGCTCAAGGAGTCCTCCTGGTTCAGCCTGATGCTGGCCGGATTCGATGTGATCACCCAGGTCTCCCTTATGACCATGGGGGCCATGTTTCTCTTCAACTTCAACACCATCTGGCATCAGTTCACCCTGGGAACCGCCCCCACATGGCATAACTTTCTTTACGGAATCTCCATCGCCATGGTGGCCTATACCGGTATCGAGGCGATCAGCCAGATGGCCGGGGAGGCGAGAAATGCGGAAAAGCTTGTCCCCCGGGCGATGTTCCTGACCATGGGAACGACCATCCTTCTCTATTCGGGGATCTCCCTCGTGGCTCTCTCGGCGATGAAGCCCGAGATCCTGTCGACGACCTGGGTCAACGACCCCATCGCCGGGATCGCCCATGCGATGCCCCATGTGGGGGCCTTCATGGCTCCGTGGGTGTCGGTCCTCGGTGCCACCATCCTGACTGTGGCGGCCAATGCCGGTCTGATCGGCGTTTCTCGGCTGGCCTACTCCATGTCCAACAATCTTCTCATCTCGCCTCTGTTCCGCAAGACAAGCGCCAAATACAAGACCCCGATGGTCTCGATTGGCATTTTTGGAACCCTGGCAGCCCTGATCGTCGCCTTTTTCCCTTATCTCGATGTGCTGGCCGACCTCTATAACTATGGCGCCATGCTGTCATTTTCCATGACCCATCTTGCCCTGATCAAACTCCGGAAGAAGGATCCCGACCTGAAACGTCCCTTCCGGGTTCCTCTGGCCATCCGGGTGGCCGGGTGGGAAATCCCTCTTCCGACGATTTTCGGGTTTATGGGAACCTTCGGGGTCTTTCTCATGGTTCTCCTCTTTCACAAATACGGTCGTGTTTTCGGAACCGTATGGATGGTCGGAGGAATTTCCTATTATCTGTGGTTCCGGAAAAAAGAGTCGCTTCCCGTCATGGAGAGGGTCCAGATCACGGAGATCCAGGACGATTATCCGAAGTCCAAACCTCATCGACATATCCTGGTCGCGACCTCTCCCACCCGGCCTTCCGAAATGTTGCGCGATGTTTTGAAGGTAGCCAAGGCTGACGGGGCAAAAGTGACAGTGATTACGGTTCTTGAAATTCCCCTGGCCCTTCCGCTTACAGCCTCCCTTCCCGAAGAGGAGGTCGTCGCCCGACATACCCTGGACCTGTGTCAGGCGATTGGGATGGAGGAAGATGTCCTGGTTGATACGATCCTTGCACGGGGGAGGGCGATCGGTCCGGTTCTCAACCTTCAGATCAGAAGGCTGGGGGCAGACACAGTGGTCCTGAATGACACGGGGAGTTCTCTGGCGGCCTCTGTCCTGGGGGCAATCCGGAGGTCTTCGAACACTGTCCTGATCTGGACATTTCAGATCTATTCGGGAGCGGGGCTCACTCCTACACCCCGTTCACGGCTGTCGGGAGAAGAGCCGATCATCTCTCCCTTGCCTCATGTTGAACGGGTCCCTCCTCCCGGAGATGAACCAGCCCGAGCCTGACACAGGCTTCTGCGCAAGCTCTTGGCTTTGGCCTTGGGTCAGGACTCTTTTTTGTGAAGCTTCGCGCAGGTTTCACAGATTCCGTAGATTTCGAGACGGTGGGAAACAATTGAAAAATGGTTTTCCTTGGCGGCCGCAAGCTGGAGCTGCTCGATCAGCGGCTGGTCGAATTCGACCACCTTCCCGCACTCGATGCAGATCAGGTGATCGTGGTGGCTGGCAGGCATGGCTTCATACCGGCTGAATTCATCGTTGAAGCGGTGTTCCTCCACAAGTCCCTTCTCCTTGAGGGTATGAAGGGTCCGGTAGATGGTCGCAAGACCGATCCGTGGGGTCTGGGCACGCACCAGTCCGTGGATCTCCTCGGCACTCAGATGGGCCCTTGAATCCACGAGGACCTTGAGGACCCTGATCCGCTGCTGGGTCGGGTGGATCCCGTGGGACCGAAGATGCTCGGTCAGGTCGGTGCCCGCGGCGGCGGGCATATTTCGGGGAGTCCCTGCAGAGTTAGATTTTCTTCCTGAAAGAATGCGGTCAGTCATGAGAGCGTCTCTTGGTGAGTTCCTGAAGAAAAGGAATCGACAGGGATGCCGGAAAAGATAGGTCTCCTTCCGGAATTCCTGTCCATTTCGCTTCAGATCCCTTTCCCGGCTGATTTTGTCCTGAAATATTCTCACAGTCAGCGCATAGTTTCAATCGATCCGGAAACCGTCCTGTTTGTCCGATGCCCCGGCCTTGATCGCCTCCCCTAAAGTTGTTTGCAGAGGAATCCCCTGAATGGCTGCCGTTTTCCCATTGAAAGCGGGAGGATAAGGCCGAAAAGCTTTACGATTGTCGTTCTGAAATTCGATCTCTGAAGGCTGGTTTCCGGGGAAGACAATGCGGGATGTTTTCAGGTCGATTCGATGAGACTTGAAGCGGCTTCATCTGTTGATGAAGCCGCTCTTCAATTTTAGTATCCGGAGTCTTTCTGCTTCGCGAGGTCGGCCTTTTTTTGTTCTGCATCGCATCTTTTCAGGATGCGGCGTATGTCACGGACAACATGGGAATGTGTGTCAGGACCGGCCATCCGGAGCATGTGTTTTGCGTTGTTGCAGTCCATGTGTGTTTTTGGATCTCTGAGAAGATGGTCGTAGGCCAGACTGACGGAAGGAAAAGTGGTTAAGCAGAGAATCGCGAGAGCCGAGGCAGCGAAAAAAAGAGTCTTCATGTCATCCCCCAATCTTTAAAATTATTGTTTATTTTAAAATATTTGAGAATGAGGAAAATATTTCATTCCATAATTAACATATTTTGAATGGGTTTTCAATTGGGATTGATTAAGGCTTATGGGGAAGCTTCCCGGAAAATTCGGTTTTCCGAAATGGGGTCGGAAAGAAACGGAACCAGGACCGGGATGTTGCCGTCTTTTTGCATCCTTTTGGGTCTTTGTGATATATTTCATCTTTGCGACTTTGGGTGGGACCTTGGGGTCCCTTGGAATGTCGGCAGAGGTCTC
The DNA here is from genome assembly GCA_021828525.1 of Nitrospirota bacterium. Lineage (GTDB taxonomy): Bacteria > Nitrospirota > Leptospirillia > Leptospirillales > Leptospirillaceae > UBA4572. The sequence continues at coordinate 3,127 of JAJZGM010000033.1, forward strand.
TGCCGGATTAATGGTCAGGCTTATCAGAAAGAGGGGGACCTCATGGCAGGAAGTTTTGCCGTGATACGGACCGGGGGCAAGATGTATCGCGTCTCTCCCGGACAGATTCTTGTGGTGGAGCGTCTCGAGGAAGATGGGGCGGTTATCTTCGACCAGGTGTTGATGGTCTCCGAGGATGGGGTCATTTCATACGCGACAGATGAGAAACCGCTTGCCGTCGAGGTCCATGGACGCATTCTTCGTCAGGAAAAGGATCCGAAGATCATTGTCTTCAAAAAGAAACGCCGAAAGAACTACCGTCGGAAGAAGGGCCATCGTCAGCTTGTATCCCGTGTAAAGATCGAATCCATTATCAAGACTGCTTAGGAGAGGTAAGGCTCATGGCTCATAAGAAAGGGGTTGGTTCGACCCGAAACGGACGCGACTCGGAATCGAAGCGTCTCGGCGTCAAGCGCCACGACGGCCAGTTTGTTCTGGCCGGAAACATTCTCGTCCGGCAGCGTGGGACCCAGTTCTATCCTGGTGATAATGTCGGGATGGGCCGGGATCATACCCTTTTTGCCATGCAAACGGGAGTGGTGAAGTTTTCCCGCTACGGCCGTGACGCAAAGAAGATCAGCATCGTTCCCGATACGACCGGGACTCCCGGGACTGTCGAGGCCTGACCCTTCCGCCCGGTTCTCGGGCGGATTTTTTTCCTTCCGGAGGTTTCATGTCTCAGTTTGTCGACGAGGTCACGCTCTGGGTCTCCTCCGGCAAAGGAGGAGACGGATCGACCTCTTTCCGGAGGGAAAAGTTCGTTCCCCGGGGGGGGCCTGACGGAGGGGACGGGGGAAACGGGGGGTCCATTCTTCTTTTGGGAACCTCCGCGAAGTCGACTCTGCTCGACTTCAAGCATCGTCCCCGGGTGGTCGCCTCCTCCGGTGAAAACGGCCGGGGAAAGAAACAGCATGGCAAGAACGGACAGGATCTGTTTCTCCGGCTCCCCCTGGGGACTCAGGTCTATAATGCTGAAACGGGAGAACTGCTGGCCGATCTGGTGTCCGAAGGGCAGATTTACACGGCGGCCCAGGGAGGACGCGGAGGACGGGGCAACGCCCATTTTGCGACCCCTACCCGCCAGGCCCCCGATTTTGCGGAACCCGGAAAACCGGCCCAGGAAGTCTTTCTGAAGTTCGAACTCAAGGTCATGGCGAAGGTTGGCCTTCTGGGATTCCCCAATGCCGGGAAATCCACCTTCCTTGGCCGTGTCACACGGGCTCATCCCCGAATCGGTTCCTATCCCTTCACGACCCTTTATCCCCATCTGGGCGTTGTTTCCCGGGGCCAGCCACCCAACAACCGGGAATATGTCATTGCCGACCTGCCGGGTTTGATCGAGGGGGCGCACGAAGGACGGGGTCTGGGAGACCGTTTCCTTCGGCATGTCGAAAGGACGGAGATACTTCTCCATTTCATCGATGTGAGCTTCGAAGGTCCGGAAGACCCCGAAGAGGCCTACCGGGTGATTCGCAAGGAACTTGAGCTTTATGATCCCGCCCTCCTCGAGAAGCCGGAAGAACTTGCGGCCACGAAGATCGATGCGGCCGACCCCCAAAGGGTCGAGGCCTTCAGGCGATTCTGCATGAAATCCGGACGGACTCCCTTCTTCATCTCTTCACAGACCGGAGACGGGATCCCGGACCTCCTGTCGGCCCTCGACCTTCTTCTCGAAGGAAAATCCCTTGCCGGAACTGTCACGTCCCGGGACTAGTCTCTCGCTGGACAAGGTCTGCCGCGAGGAGCGCACCCGGATCAGAAAACGTCTTCGCATTTTGGTCCTCAAGGTCGGAAGCCAGATCCTGACCGATTCTACGGGTGCCCTGTCATCCCGCTCCTTCGGAAGGATCGCCCGGCAGGTGGCCCAGCTCAGGAAGGAAGGGGTTCGCGTCGTCCTGGTCTCTTCGGGAGCGATCGCCGCCGGTCGGGAAAAAATCGGACTGGGAAAGAAGTCCCTGTCTCTCGCTCTCAAGCAGGCCGCGGCTTCCGCGGGACAGGCTCCCCTCATGACCCAGTGGGAGCGGGCATTTTTCCGGCACGGGATCCATACGGCCCAGATTCTGCTGACTCCCGCCGATATCATCGACAGGGAGCGTTTTACGAATCTTGAGCGGACGACCGAGACACTCCTTTCTCTCGGAATTGTCCCTGTGGTGAATGAAAACGACGCGGTGGCGACCTTTGAAATCCGCTTCGGGGACAATGACCGTCTTTCCGCCTATGTCGCCGGCCTTGTCAGGGCCGAATGCCTTCTGTTGCTTTCCGATGTCTCTCACCTCTTCACGGCCGATCCCCGGCTCCTTCCGACCGCGAAGAAGATTTCCTGCATCCATGGCATCACTCCGGAGATTGAACGGATGGCTGGTATCTCGCGAAGCGGACTGGGGACCGGAGGGATGGCCTCGAAGGTCAGTACGGCTCTCTGGGCGAATAGCTGGGGACTTCCGGTAGGATTGCTGAAGGGGGATCTTCCTTCGGGAATATTCCGCTTTTTCGAGGGAAAGACGGGAACCCTCTTCGAGACCCGGGCGACACTTCCATCCAACCGGAAGATCTGGATCGGACATTTTTCCCGACCCCGGGGAGGGTTCCGGCTCGATGAAGGGGCGTCGAAAGCCCTTTCGGGGGGCAACACAAGTCTTCTGGGAGCGGGAGTGGTGGGAATTGAAGGGCAGTTCTCAGTCCGGGACCCGGTCTACCTTCTGGATCTTGAGGGACGTGAAATTGCCAGAGGGATCGCCCGGGCCGGTTCGGCCGACTGGAAGGCAGGGATGCCGGGAATTCTTGTCCACCGAAACGATCTGGTCCTGTCTGGAGACGGGTCCAGGACAGACAAGGAGGAGAGATGATGTCCTACGATGCCTCGGAGCTTGACCCGCTCTTGAAGAAAACCAAGGCGGCATCACGCTCCTATGCGATTCTGACCTCCGGGAAGAAGAACGAGGCCCTTGAAAAAATCGCCCGTCAGCTTGAAATGGCGCGCCCGGAGATTCTGAAGGCCAATCGGCAGGATTATGAGGAGGCTCTTTCCAGGGGGTTGTCCCCCGCCATGTGCGACAGGCTCCTTCTCACGGAATCCCGCTTTTCCGGGATGGTGTCGGGAGTCCGCGAGGTGGCGGCACTTCCGGACCCGGTGGGGACCGCCGTCTCCCGTTGGGAAAATCCGGACGGGCTGGTGATTGAAAAGGTTAGGGTGCCCATCGGACTTGTGGGTGTAGTCTACGAATCCCGCCCCAATGTAACGGTGGAGGTGGCCTCGCTCTGTCTCAAGTCCGGGAACGGGGTGGTTCTGAAAGGAGGCTCCGAGGCGATCCGGAGCAATACCATTCTTTCGCAAACCTTCTGGGAAGGACTGGCAGAGGCCAATATCAATCCGGACGGAATTGCCTTTCTTCCCTGGACCGATCGCAAGGTGGTCCAGGACCTGGTCTCCAACACGACCCTTGATGTGGTGATTCCCCGCGGGGGGGCCTCTCTTATGGAAGCTGTGGTCTCCCATGCCCGGGTTCCGGTCCTGCGTCATGATCAGGGAATCTGCCATGTTTTCATTTCTTCCAGCGCTCCCTTTACCATGGCCCGGGACATTGCGGTCAACGCCAAGGTCAACCGGCCTTCCACCTGCAATGCGATGGAAACCCTCCTGGTTCACGAACAGCTTTCCGACAGCTTCGTCCGTCCCCTTCTCAATATCCTGAAGGAGAAGGAGGTGACCGTCTTCGGATGTCCGCGGACACGGCATCTCGATCCGACGATCGCCCCCGCGACTCAGGAGAGTTATGCAACCGAATTCCTGGCGCTCTCTATGAACCTTCGGATCGTGTCGAACCTCGATGAGGCCCTCGATCATATTGCCCAGTACGGATCGGGACACACCGAGTCGATCGTGACCTCCGATGTCTTCGAGGCCGACCGGTTTCTTCGGGAGGTGGATGCGTCCTGTGTCATGGTCAACGCCTCCACCCGCCTCCATGACGGGGGCGTCTTCGGCCTGGGGGCCGAGGTCGGAATCAGCACGACCCGGATCCATGCCCGGGGGACAATGGGGCTGCCTGACCTGACCACGACCAAATACCTGGTGCATGGCCATGGCCACCTGCGAGGGAGCTGAAAAAGCTCTGCGTCCAGTCCTGGCTCTCTTTGGAGGAGCCTTCAATCCGGTACACCGGGGGCATCTTGCCCTGGCCTCGGAGATCCAATCGCGCCTCGGACTGCGGGAGATTCTTTTCATCCCGACAGGAGCTCCTCCCCACAAGGACCTCCCGAAGATTTCCTGTGAGGAAAGAAAGCTCATGCTCGACCTTGCCATCCGGGACCACCCGGGATGGCGCAGTTCGGATATCGAATGCCGCATGGAGGGGTTCTCCTTTACCGCCCGGACCATTTCCGCCCTGGCCATCGATCCTCCCCCGTTTTTTGTCATGGGTGAAGATGCCTTTGCCGATTTCTGGAATTGGGGGCATCCCGAAGTCATCCTGTCGGGGACCCATCTTCTGGTCGTGACCCGGCCTGGTTCGGATGTCAGGGGGACCCGTGAGGGGGTGTCCACCGTTCTTCGCGCCGCGGGTCTTCTGGATCCGGTGGCGGGGGAGGCCGTGTCCGGGGTGCATGAAGGCAGGCTGAGAGAAGCTGTCTGGAACCTTCCTTTCTTTGGAACCACGCTACGCTATCTGCGGATTGAAGCCATGGACGTTTCCTCGACGAATCTCAGGAACGGCCTGGCCGGGAAGGACCGGGACCGGTGGGCCGATCTCTTGCCTGACGAGGTGAAATCCTATATTGTGAAAAAAGGGATATATCAGTGATTTCCGAAAGGGAAAGACCCTGTTTTTCAAGTCCACGAAGTTTCTTTTTTTGTTCGTGGCCTTTTGTTCGGCGTTTTTCGCCTTTTTTCCTGAAACAGGCTAAGGAGACTTTGTGAGGCCATTGAATGACCAGAAAATCATGGATATCAGCGAAACCGTGTTTCTTGAGAAGGCCAGACGGCTGGCGAGGGTCCTTGTTGACAAGAAAATCCGGGATGTCTGGGTGATCGATGTGGCCGGAGTGTGTTCCTATGCCGACTGCCTGATTCTGGGGGACGCGGAAAATGAACGTCACATGCAATCCGCGCTCGAAGCCCTTGACGAAGCCCTGTCGGCTCCCGGCGTCGGGCTCTCCCCCGAGCGGGGGAGCCGATGGACCCTTCTCGACCTGGGAGATGTGGTCATCGACCTTTTTCTTCCCGGAGTCCGGGGAATCTACCGGCTCGAAGACCTCTATGCCGACTCGACAATCTATGTCCTTGACGAAGCCGGAAAGGAACGCAGGGTCCTTCCGGAAGAAAGGCTTTCCCTTTATTCCGCTCCCCGCCCAAGGCTGGACACTCCTGTGACGGAGTTCCATTCTTCATGACACGTCTTCTCCTTCTGGTCATGCTCCTTTTGGCGGTGGCTCTTGTCAAGCTGGCCGAATGGAATGACCAGAAGGTCTCATTCCAGCCATTCCCCCACAAGGTCCTTGTCCTTCCGCAAATCACCCTGCTGGTGCTTGCCTTTGCCCTGGGGGCGGGTCTGATCTTTCTGATCCATGGACTCTCCGACCTCCTGTCCTGGGTCGAAAATCTCCGGGAGGGGCGGGAGGAAAAACGATCCGAAAAGGCAATGGCCCTCTGGAAAAGAGCCTGGACCGAGATCAACCGTTCCCATTTTCCCCAGGCCATCTCGGTGCTTGAGCGTCTTGTGACCCTGTTCCCTGACCACAAGGAGGCCCTTCTTCTTTACGGGGACCTCAAACGCTCCGCCGGGGATTATGTCGGGGCGATACGGATTCATCGTCGGGCTCGTGTGTTCGACGAAGAGGATGTCCGGCTGGTTCTGGCCCTGGCCAACGACTACGAAATGGCAGGCCGTCTGGAAGACGCCATGGCGCTTCTGAGAGAATATTTCAAGAAGGAAGGCCGCAACAGGGAGGTTCTGGAATTTTTCCGAAGGCTCCTCGTCAAGAACGAACGCTGGGAGGAAGCCCTGGCGGTCCAGACAGTCCTTGCCCGCTCCTTTGAAAAGGGAGAGAGGCGGGACAGGGAAGTCTCGATCCTGGTCGGGATCCGTTTTGAGGTGGGATTTCTTCTCCACCGCCAGGGACAGACCGAAGGGGCGCGCCGGGCTTTCCGGGGAGCCCTCAAGATCGATCCTTCCTTTACTCCGGCCCGGATTGGTCTGGCCGAGGCCCAGATTGCCGAAGGACGGGAGAAGGAGGGGATCGAAAATCTTTGGGAGGGATGGGAGCGAACCGGACAGACGCTCCACCTCGTTCGCCTGGAGGAGTTCTATCTTGAAAAGGGGAATCCGGATGCCGTCCTTTCCCTCTACGAAAAGGCCCTTGGGAAAAAAACGGGACATTCCGGTCTCAGGTTTCACCAGGCCCGCGTCCAGAACCTTCTCGGAATGGAGGAAGAGGCCCTTTCGCGCCTCGAGGCCATGGAAGGGGAGGCCAACTGGGGAGGCGAATTCTATCGCCTGACAGGGGAAATCTATGAAAGGCGGCGGCAGACCGAAGCGGCTCTTGATGCCTACAAGAGGATCCTGTCCCTGGACCCTTCAGATGACCAGCCATATGTCTGCAAGGCCTGCCGGACATTCTATGCAGGGTGGGCGGGTCGTTGCCTCGCCTGCCATCAGTGGAACACAATCGTTCGCACGGACGGCCTTCTCTTCTCAGCCATCTCACACGGGGAAGCGGCTTCTCCGGCCCCTTCCCTGGGCCCCCCCCTCCAGACCGCCTACCAGGAATATTTCTCGGGTCCGACGCCTTCGTGATTCCCGGGCCTGACAGAGGCCTATCCATCCTCTCCCGTCTTTTTTCGCGGATTTGCCTGGCCTGTGGATCCCGTTCGGGAGCCGGGGATCTGTGC
>JAJZGM010000034.1 GCA_021828525.1 Nitrospirota bacterium
GATCGTCGCCTTGAGACCCTGGATTTCTGGCCCCGTGGGAGGGGTATCGAATACCAGGAGTATATGTGCGGTGGAGGCCGATTCGATGCGCAGATTGTCCAGTAGGAGGTAGGTCGTCAGGGTCCAGAAGACAAAAAGGAGGAAGATAGAGGAAAAAATCAGATTGGAAAGGATCCAGAACCAGGATTGAAAAGAGATTCCTGGAAGATTGTCAGAATCGGGAGAGGACATTCAGACGACTCTTTCGTGAAACAGGAAGCGGTAGGAGAAAACGTGCAGCCCTTTCAGAAGCCAAGAGCCTTTCGGCAAAACAGGGCACGGTGATGCCGGGAAAGCCCGTATTTCCGGATGGCATCCCTGTGTTCGTCGGTTCCATACCCCTTGTGACTCCGAAAACGATATTCGGGATACTTTGCGTCAAGCTCGATCATATACCTGTCCCGGGCCACCTTGGCGAGGATGGAGGCTGCCGCTATCGAGAGGATATCCTGGTCTCCCCCCACGATAGCCCTCTGGGGGAAGGGAGATTCCGGGAGAAGGTCCTTGCCATCAATGGCGAAGAGAATCGCCGGGACCCCGGACAGACTTTCCGGCAATGTCTGGATAGCCCGTTGCATGGACAGGAGCGTTGCTTCCCTGATGTTGTGACGATCGATCTCTTCCACCGTTGCCCACCCAAGCGATGTATGGATGGCATTTTCCATAATCCAGCGCGAGAGCGCCTCGCGCTTTTCCCGGGAAAGCAACTTTGAATCGTTGATCCCATATCCCGCGAATCGTCCGACGGGTGGAGGAAAGACGACACAAGCCGAGGTGACAGGGCCCGCCAAGGCCCCTCGCCCTACCTCGTCCACTCCGGCGACCAGAAATCGGGAGGATCCGCCGGTGATTTCCTGTCCGACGCGATCTTCCCATCCTCCATCGGGGAGAGGCTTTTTCCCGCGGATAAACTACTCCTCCTTGGCTTCTTTCAGGCGGGCCGCCTTCCCCTTCTTCTCCCTGAGGAAATAAAGCTTGGCGCGACGGACTCGTCCTGAGCGGACATGATCGACCTTGATCACCTGAGGAGAGTGAAGCGGGAAGGTCCTTTCGACCCCGACACCAAAGGAGATCTTCCGAACGGTCATCATTTCCCTCGTTCCTCCCCCACGAACTCCGATCACCACCCCCTCGAATACCTGAATCCTTTCCTTTTCCCCTTCAACAACCTTGGTATGGACCCGGACAGTTTCTCCGACCGAAACCTTGGGGGCTTCCTCTTTCATGAACAACTGTTCTACCTGATCAAGCACCTGCATGACTCACCTCATCATTGCTGCCAATTTGGCAGACATTGGGTTAACGTGAAACCCCGGCCGGGTTTCCATTCAAATCCGGTCTCACAGCTTGCTGTTTCTTCCGGGAGACCTCCTCCCGAAAACGTCGAATGGCCTGATGATCCCCGGACAGGAGGACAGCGGGGACTTCGCTTCCCCTGAAAACCCGAGGTCTCGTGTACTGGGGATAATCGAAGGACCCGTTTGAAAATGTTTCGTTCACGGGAGAGCTCTCATTGGAGAGGACCCCCGGAAGCAAACGGACAACGGCATCCACCATCAAGGCACAGGGAAGCTCTCCTCCCGACAGGACATAATCCCCGGCCGACCATTCTTCGAGGGGATATCCGTCAAGGATTCGCTGGTCGATCCCCTCATAGTGGCCACAGAGAAAAAGGAGAGGGCGTGGACTTTCGGCCCACTCTCTCGCCACTTTCTGAACAAAACCCTTGCCCTGGGGGGAAGGATAAACTAGTCGGGGAGGGATTCCTCCCGAGAGTCCGATGAGAGATTCTATCGAACGATCGAGGGCCTCGCCTAATGGCTCAGGCTTCATGACCATTCCTCCTCCGCCGCCGAAAGGATAGTCATCGACGGAATGGTAGGATCCCGTTCCAAAATCCCTCAGATTCCAGTAATGATAACAGACAAGCCCCTTGGTCGATGCTCGTCCTGGAATACTTGTTTCAAAGATGGACCGGAGCATGCCAGGGAAAAGGCTGATGACCCCTATGTGCCGACAATGCTCCATTGAACATGCACCTCCCTCTTGTCCCTGTCGATTCGCGGAACAAGGGGCTCAACAAAGGGACAAAGCACTTCCCGCCCCTCTGCATCAATGGCCAGAAGGTCCTGTCCCGGTCTTTCATAAAAATCGAAAATCTTTCCGACAATCCTTCCGGACTCGCAATCGATTACCTGCATCCCGACGAGGTCTGAGATCAGAAATTCCCCAGGTTCCTGAGGAACCCAGTCATCCGGCCCCTCCCAATGAATCTCCCACCCGGACATTTCACGAAGGAATTCAGGTGAATCCACTCCCTTCCATTTGAGAAGCAGGGCGTCTCCCTTGAAGGCAGTCTCCTCCAATTCAAGACGTCGCGATCTTCCTGACAGACGGGCCGAAGGGAGAAGGAGAAAGGTTTGACCATTGTCCTTCACAAAGCGGTCGGGATTGTCCGATAGAACTTTAACTCTACCGAATCCCCGGACTCCAAATGGACGTCCCATTCTTCCCACCAGAATTCCGTTCTCAGGAGGCTCTGATGTCATTTCTGGCCATCCCTTTCCCGAAAGTCCCAGTCCCTGGAAGCCGGAGCTCATGCCTGTAGAGGTCCAGGGAAGGATCTGCGCCACCTCTGGTCGAGGCGCCGGATCTTATCTTTTCAGGAAGCCGTCGAGGCGGATTTCTTGATTAAACGGGCGACGGTATCGCTGGGAGTTGCGCCCTTGGAAATCCAGGACTCGATCCGTTCCCGATCGATCTTGATCTCTCCATCATTGTGTTGGGGAGCGTAGGTTCCCACGACTTCAATGAAACGTCCGTCACGCCGGGCCCGAGAGTCCGCGACAACGATCCTGTAAACGGGCAGTTTCTTTCTTCCATGTCTTGCAAGTCGAATATGAACAGCCACAAAACCTCCTTGGTCCGGAAAGTCCGGAATGATTCGATCGGAAAGGTCCGATCAGAAAGGGAACATCGATCTTAGAGACCGGTTCCCCTTCGATTTCAGCGCCGTACGCATCATGCGCCGGGCCTGATCAAACTGTTTCAGCAACTGGTTGACGTGCTGCACTGTGGTTCCCGATCCTCTGGCGATACGTTTTCTCCGATTTCCGTCAATCAGGTCCGGATGGTCGCGCTCTTCGTTTGTCATCGAAAAAATGATCGCTTCGGTGCGTTTCATTTCCTTTTCGACCAACTGCATGTCAACCTTGGATTTGAGTGAGGCTCCACCGGGAATCATTCCCATGAGATCCTCGATTCCCCCAAGCTTTTTCATTCCCTGGATCTGCTCGAGGAAGTCGTTCAGGGTCATCTGGTTGTTTCCCATTTTCCGGACCAATTTCTCGGCCTGTTCCTGGGAAACAAGATTTCTGGCTTTTTCAGCCAGGGTTTCGATATCCCCCATGCCGATGATCCGGGATGCCATCCGTTCCGGTATGAACGGTTCCAGACGGTCGAGCTTTTCTCCTGATCCAACAAACTTGATCGGCTTTTTAAGGACGCTTCGAATCGAGAGAATGGCCCCGCCCCTGGTATCCCCGTCAAGCTTGGTGAAGACGACTCCGTCCACACCTACGGCCTGGTCAAAAGAGGCCGCCACGGAAACGGCCTCCTGGCCCTGCATCGCATCGACGACAAGGAGAGATTCCTTTGGAGAGTAAAGGGACTTGAGGGTTTTAAGCTCATCCATGAGAGCGTTGTCAATGGTGAGACGGCCAGCCGTATCCACAATCACGATTTCATACATGCCTTCAGCAATACGCTTGCGGACGGCAGGATACATTTCCTGTGGGCGTGTTACCCCCTGCTCCGGGCTTATGACGGGCACCCCGATCTGCTCTCCCAGAATGCGTAGCTGATCGATCGCCGCGAGCCGAGCCAGGTCGCTCGCCACCAGAAGAACCCGGCGGCCCTGGTTCTTGAAGTGAAGTGCGATCTTGGCACTTGTTGTCGTTTTTCCCGATCCCTGAAGGCCCATCATGAATATGACGGTCGGCGGTTTTGAGGAAAGGGCAATGTTGGCCCGATGGTCCCCGAGAATATGGACCATTTCCTGGTAAACTTCTGTGACAACCTGTTGTGCGGGTGTCAGACCGGCTTTTTGGGCCTGACCGACAAGGCGCCCTCCCAGAGCTTCCGTAAATTCCTTGACGACAGCAAGGCTCACATCGGCTTCAAGAAGGGCCACCCGCAACTCACGGAGGGTCTCCTCGACTGAGGCATCCGAAAGACCTCCCCGCCCTGTCAGCTTCTTAAAAATGCCCTCAAGACGGCCTGTCAAACTCTCGAACATCGAGATTATCCCTTGACCTGGCTGGATTTCAGACTGGATTTGAGAATCCGGCTTTGTTTGAAGTAGGGAACTTTCTTGGGGGCCACGAGGACCGATGAGCCGGTACGGGGATTTCTCGCTTTTCTGGTGGCCCGGGTTCTGACGCGCAGCACACCGAAATCACGAAGCTCAACGGTGTCACCAGAACGAAGACCTTCCTTCATTGAATCGAGAAACAGATCAATCATCACACGGGCATCTTCACGCCTGATCCCGGGAAATTGCCTTGCCAGCCTTTGAACAAGCTCACCCTTGGTCATTGTTAGTCCAGCTCCTTCTCTAGATTCAGTTTATCGGAGAACGACATGCCCCGGAAGTATGGACCAGAATCCGGAGGGCTGTTGTTCCACGGTCTCCCACAACTGATTGATCTGGGAGGAAACCATTTTATCCAGAAAACTTTTTTCAGGAAACTTCCGGATCACTGGGGATCCGGTTATATGGGCCATTTTTGTCGCTTCGGCCACGGCATCCTGATAATCCCCCAGTTGATCGACAAGATGATTCTGGATCCCCGAACGGCCGGTGAAGACACGCCCGTCGGCAAGCGGCCTCAGAACGTCTACGGGAATATGGCGTCCCTTGGCTACATCCTGGATGAATTGCTGATGCATCTCATCGAGCACAGACTGCAGATAGGCCTTTTCTTCCGGTGTCATGGGCCTGAAGGGCGACCCTGCATCCTTGAGAGCCCCGCTTTTCATGATCTCGCTCTGGATCCCGATTTTTTTCATGAGGTCCTGAAATTCGGCCAACTCCATAATAACACCGATACTTCCCGTGAGCGACCCTGGACTTGCCAGAATCCTGTCACAGGCTGAGGCAATATAGTAGGCCCCAGAAGCCCCGACTGTGCCGATTGAGGCAATGACGGGTTTTCCTCTTTTCCGGGCCTTCAGAACCTCCTCATAGATATCCTGGGAGGGCACAACCGCCCCGCCAGGACTGTTGATTCTAAGTATGATCGCCTTGATCCGCGGATCCCTGGCCAGGGATCTCAATTGCCTGATGGGCTTTCTTGAGGAGAGGATGACCCCCGAAATCCGGACCACCCCAATCTCCGCCCCACCGACCAGGGGGACGGAACGGCTGAATAACGCCGCCCCTCGTCCAAGCACAAAAATCACTGCAAGAACAATAAGAATAACAAAAAAAGCCCGAAATATCTTTCGAATCATTATGACACCTGATCATTCCCTGAATGCTGGCCAAAAATCAAAAGAAGGGACTCCCCTTCTCCTTTAAAACAGAGGGAGTCCTCTCACCCAAGAGATGACAGGACTCCCGGCTTGGCCGTTCTCTGTCTGTCAGGATTTTTCCTCTTCGAGCCCCTTGACGGAAAGGCCAATCTTTCGTTCGGCCTTGTCGATCTTGACAACTCTGACATTCACTTCCGAATCGACCGGGAACATCTGGTCGAGCCGTTCTCCGGCCGGAAGGTCCACTTCGCTGACATGGACCAAACCCTCAACCCCGTCCTCAATCTCGACAAAGAAGCCGAAATCCATGACCTTCGTGACCTTGCCCTTCATGACCCGACCGACAGGAAAGCGTTCGGGAATTTCCGACTCCCAGGGATCCGGCGTCATCTGCTTGTAGCCCAAGGAGAGCCGTTGACGTTCTTTTTCGATCTTCAGGACAATGGCATCCACCTTTTGCCCCTTCTTGAAGACTTCGGAAGGATGACGGACATGACGGGTCCAGGAAAGGTCCGAAATATGGATCAGACCATCGATTCCCTCCTCGAGACCGACAAAGACCCCGAAGTCGGTGAGACTCTTGACCTTCCCGGATACGATGGTTCCGATCGGGTACTTGTCCTCCACGACATCCCAGGGATTGGGTCCCAGCTGCTTTAAGCCAAGGGAGATCTTCCTGTTCTTTTCATCAATTTTCAGAACCTTTGCCTCGACCATGTCACCGACATTCATGATCTTGCTGGGATGCTTGACCTCATGATTCCAGCTCATCTCGGTGATGTGCATCAAGCCTTCGACACCTGGTTCGATCTCAAGGAAGGCGCCGTAATCCGTAATGGAAACGACCTTGGCTGTCACCTTCGAGCCTTCCGGATATCTCTCCGCGACCGTGGTCCACGGATCACTCTTCAGCTGCTTCAGGCCAAGGGAGACGCGTCCCGTTTCCTTGTCATGCTTCAGCACCATCACATTAATCTTGTCACCCACGGCCATCAGGTTCTGGGGACTGGACACCCGCCCCCAGGACATATCCGTGATATGCAGAAGTCCGTCGACACCGCCAAGATCGATAAAGGCCCCGTAGTCGGTGATGTTCTTCACAATACCTTCAAGAACCTCGCCCTCCTTGAGCGACTCCATGGTCAGCTTCTTGCGGCGGTCACGCCACTCTTCGAGAAGAACGCGGCGGGACACGATGATGTTGCCACGCTTCTTGTTCATCTTGATGATGCGGACCTGAATGGTCTGGCCGACAAGGCGGTCCATATCCCGGACAGGGCGAAGGTCGATCTGGGAGCCAGGAAGGAAGGCCTTGAGACCGATATCGACGGTCATCCCTCCCTTGATGCGGCTCACGACCTTTCCTTCGAGAACCTCTCCCTTTTCGGACAGTTCCTCGAGGGAATCCCACACCTTCATGCGATCGGCCTTTTCCTTGGAGAGAACCAGGTTCCCCTGGGCATCTTCCCTCTCCTCAAGATAGACGCTGATCCTGTCACCCACCTTGAGACCGGAAGCTTCCTCTTCGGAAAATTCCGACTTGGCAATGTGGCCTTCGGATTTGTAGCCTATATCGACAACCACCTCGGTCGGATATATGGCAATGATTGTTCCGTCGACCACGGCCCCCTCCTCGAAATTCCGAAGGGTTTCGGAGTAGAGTTGGTCCATTTGGTCCCGCCCGAGATTTTCATCCTGGTCCGTGACGACGTCTTCTGAAAAATTGTTTTGGTTTGAAAGTGACATGCGCGTAAATCCTCCTCTAACCTGTACCGCTTTTCTACGGTTCGGAATCTTTCCATTCTATCCATATTCCCCAAGAAAGGAAAGAGATTTTTCACGGTTTCCCTTCGTGTCCTCCATGGGAAATTTCCTTTTTGGAAATGGAGCGAGGCTGAGGGTGACCGAGGACCTTTTCCGGATCTGAGAGCAGCATCAAAAGAGACCGGCGTAGTTTTGGCGAGGGATGAAGAGAGAGCGCATCCCGGAAATTTTTCTCCGCATCGGCCCGTTCCCCCAGCCGGAAGTGGACAATTCCAAGGTAGGCGAAGACCAGCGGATTGTCCGGATGACGCTCCAAAGCCTCGTGCAAATAGACATGGGCCTCTTCATAACGGGCAAGGTCGATATCGATCTTGCCCATCAAAGTACGAAAACCATCCGGCCACCTTTCCATCGAAACGATCTTCCCAGCCGTCCGGAAGGCCTCACCCTCACGTCCAAGTTTCAGTTCGATCCGGGCCAGGTTCAGGAGAATCCGGGCGTCATCTGGAACCTGGCTGCTCGCCCTCTTCAGGGTCCGGAGAGCCTTGTCCGATTCTCCGAGACGATCCTCCACAACGGCCAGATTGTTCAGGAGTTCCACATCTTCGGGCGCAAGCGTCAATGCACGGAGATCAATATCCTTGGCCTTTTTCAGATTCCCCTGCTCCATGGCCCTGTGGGCCTCTCTTTCCAGGGAGGGCAGGGTCTGGCCCTCACCTGGAGCCATGGCGCAGGCGGATTCCAGAAATGCGATCAGAGCCACGACCACAAACCCCCTCCTTCCGGCCCTCCGGACCTCTTTCATGGCCTTGCCCTTCCTGCTACGATGCTTAAACAAAGTCTACTGCCGATCTCCCGGTCTCCACGGAAATCGGATCGATCCCTGTCAACAGGACCAAATCGAACAGCATGCGCGACCTTTCCAAACATTCTTTGGCGAACCTCCTCGAAAAGGTCTACAAGATCCGGGTCCTGATCCTACTTTTCCTGTTTGTCCTGGCCATGAAAGAAAACAGCCTTCACCCTTTTCCCCTCTGGTCGGAGGCCATCCGGATCCTGGAGGGACGAAATTACGTGATTACGGAAGGTGTCCGCCATCTGGTGCTTCTCTTTCCCATCGGAATCTATGCGGGCTCCTTGGCGATGAGACTTTCCGCATCCGTCACTCTCGGAAGCAAAACCGTCTGGAGCTCAGCGCCCCAAGGGAACCGTCTGGTCAGGGAAGGGCTCTTTTCCTGCGTTCGGCATCCCCTGTACACGGGTTCCGCCGGAATGATCCTTTCGCTCTCCCTGATGTCATCCCCCGAAGGGGCCGCAATCCTTGCTGGAGGGGGAATTCCCTTTCTTGTCTTCCTCGCTCGCCACGAAGAGGGACTTTTCCTTGACAGGATTCCAGAATATGCGGAATACAAGAAATCGGTCCCGCCCTTCATTCCCTCGATAGGAAGCGGCTGCCATTTTCTTGCGGCCTTGATGGGTCCCCTTCGGAGCGGTTCCGCCAGGGGACTCCGCTCGGAAGCCTTCAACGTGGCCCTCCTTGGCGGATTCCTGTCCTTCTGGGCAACGCCCAACCTTCCCCTCTTCTGGGTCGCCTTTGCCCTGTTTCTGGGCCTCGCCCTGTCAGCCCCCTTCTGGATCCCTGAAAGAGGAAAGGAGCCCTCGTGATCCCTTTTATCACCTTTACATCCGACTTCGGTCAAAGCGACACCTATGTGGCCAGCGTCAAAATGGCGATCCTGTCCCGGATACCGGAGGCCATCCTTGTCGACGTGACCCACGACATTCCCCCATTCCGTCCCCTTCTTGCCCTCCCGGCCCTGCTCGAAATCCTGGAGGTGGCTCCGCCGACAACCATTCATCTCGTCGTCGTAGACCCTGGAGTGGGAAGTCGCCGCCGGGCAATGGTAGGAGAGCTGGATGGTTCCCGATTTGTTATGCAGGACAATGGCCTTCCCTATTTTCTCACACGGTGGAAAGAGAATCTCCGGTTTTTTCACCTGTCAGATCCGACGATCTTCGGTGGCGTGGAATCCCCGACCTTTCAGGGACGGGACCTCTTCGCCCCGGCCGTCGCTGCCCTGTGCCGGGGGAGACGGCCCGGGGAGCTGGGACCCGAGATCCGACCCCAGGATCTCGTCCGCGACACGGGACTTTCCGGATTCGCCCCGGGAGACCTTCTGGTCTGGAACGTCGACCGGTTCGGCAACATTCTCCTTGGGTACCGGGCCTTCACGCCCCCGACGAGGGTGGAGATCAAATCGGGGGAGAGATCCCTTCCCTACGTCACGCGCTATCAGGAAGTTCCGACCGGGAATCTCGGGGTCCTGGTCAACAGTTCCGGCTGGCTCGAAATATTTTGCAGGGAGGGAAGCGCTGCCAGTCTGACCGGACTCCGGACCGGGATGTTTGTGAAGACCACAATCTTGGGAGGAAAAGGCCGGCCTCTCATCGAGGTGGAGTGACCATCGGATTTTTTCAATGGCTCTTTTGAAGCTTGTAAGGGAAATTGTCGTAGTAGTAGTCGGGGGGGAGATTTTGCAGAAGATCGGGGATCTCTTCTGGGTCGATCTGTTCCCAGGGGCCCTTGAGATC
>JAJZGM010000035.1 GCA_021828525.1 Nitrospirota bacterium
TCCCGAATATAAAGCGGATTTTTCGAGGAGTTCTTCAGATCAGATTAAAGATTGTTGTCCAGGGACTACCGCGAAAAGGCCTTCCGGATTTCCCTCACCCCTTAAAACCGAGAATCCGCGGGATCGCCAGGACAAATCCTGGCAAAGGGGAAGAAGATCTTCTGGCTCCGGAGCGCTTCTCGATGGCCTTGAGAAGGAGCCCGTCCAGTGGAAAGAGATTCTGAACCAGCCCGTCTTTCTGAAGAAAGACCACAGCCCGTGTTTTCGATTGTCTTCCCATTCCCGACCTCCCATCCAAATCAGAATCGACCTTCTGAAAAAGAAGGTTTTTTCCCTTGAAAGAGGACCCAAGAAAACAAGAAAAAAATCTCCCCCAAAATTCTTACAAGAACCATGCCATAAAATTTTCTCCTTAATTTGTAGATACATAGAAATCATATCTCCGGATGACCCAAAGTGATTGGCCGGGCCGACTGATTGCCGAAACTTCTTCCCTTGCCATTCAACTATTGATCGTTAGGGGGAAAATATAAAAGATGCACTCAAGGCAAGGAGAAAAATCCTTTTGACAATTTGGACAAATGCATCCCGTCCGTATGAAGGAAGAAACCCTTTCCGGGGCTCTCTTCCGCGCAAAACACCCCGTTTTTGCCCTCACGTACGTGTCTTGGATTCTGGACAGGGAAAAAGAAGGGTGATCGCAGATTGAGGCGGACAATCCAAAAATATCTTTTATATTAAACTTCTTAAACAACATTCCCGTTTTTTTTGGCATTCAGGAAATCTGGACATCGGAGATGAAACGATCCCTGCAAAAGGGCGAAAGGAAGATAAAAAGACGGGAAGCCGAAATCGAAGCGCCAGAGCTTCCCGGACATGAACCCCGAGAGGGTTCGGATGGCCTGAAGGGGAGAAGACCAGGAAAAGTCCTGGCCAGGATCTTCTCTCCCGGGTCTTATGGGATGTTGAGGCCCTTTAGCCTTCGGCGATTCCTGTGTCGGCGCTCAGTCCGTATTTTTTGAGAAGGGCATACAGGGTGGTCCGGGTGATGCCAAGGTCCCGTGCTGAAAGATTGACATTGTGGTGGTTCCTGTGGAGCATGGCGAGAATGGTGTCTCGCTCCACGCGGTTTTTAATCTCCCTGAGAGTTTCGCCAGGACTTTGGAAGGACTCTTTCTCATCGAAAAGCCCCAGATCTTCCGGACGGATGAAGGGGCCGTCGCTCATGAGAACAGCACTCTGCACCCTGTTCATCAGCTCCCGAACGTTTCCGGGCCAGGAATGCCGGAGCATCTCGCGATGGGCGGCGGGGGTGAAACCCTTCAGGAGACAGACCCTGTCGGTGGAGAACTTCTGGAAAAAGTACTGGGCCAGGGTAATGATGTCGCTCTCCCGCTCCCGGAGGGGCGGAAGGGCGATCTTCAGGACATTCAGGCGGTAGTAGAGGTCTTCACGGAAGCGTCCGTCCCGGCAGGCCTTTTCGAGGTCGACGTTGGTGGCGGCCATGATCCGGACATCGACGGGCATTTCGACCGCGCTTCCCACCCGCTGGATCTTTCCCTTTTCCAGAACCCGCAGGAGGTTGACCTGGAGCTCGAGGGGCATGTCCCCGATTTCGTCGAGCAGGATCGTCCCGGTGTGGGCCGCCTCGATATGGCCGATCTTGCGGGAGGAGGCCCCGGTGAAGGCCCCCTTTTCGTACCCGAAGAGTTCGGACTGGATCAGGGTGTAGGGGATCGCCCCGCAATTTAACGCGACGAAGGGCCCCCCTCTTCGGCTGGACCTCTCGTGGATGGCCCGGGCCACCAGCTCCTTTCCCGTTCCGCTCTCCCCCGTGATCAGGACGGAGGCGTCGGCGGAGGCCACCTTCCGGATACGCCGGGCCACTTCCTGCATGACGGGACTCGTTCCCACAAGGTCAAAGTCCGGGGAACCCTCGTGGATGAAAGGAAAATGATCGGCCAGGAGACTGATTCGGTCCATTCCCTGGGCATGGCCCATCACGACTTTCAGTCTCTGGGGATCGACCGGAAGCAGATGGAAATCATGGCAGACTTCATGGATCAGCTTTAGAATATGGGAATTTCCGAGCCCTTCGGGCTCGAGCAGGGCAATCCAGCGGCAAGTGGCTTCGGCAAGGGAGAGGAGTTCCCGGTACTTTTTCTCGGTCATCTCCACGGGGAAATAGGCAAGACCGACGCTGGTCTTTTCTTTTCTGGCGTGCTTTTTAAGGCTCTCGAGAGTCCGGACGGGAACGACCTCCCATTCATCCTTCAGGCTCTCGATGGCATTGAGCGAGGGCACGACCCCCGACTCAAGAAATACCAGGACCTTTTTGGGGAGAGGAATCCGGAAAAACTCCCGAGATCCTGTCATGTCCAGATCCATGCAACCCCCTCTCAGGCATGAATGGCCAAATTATCAGGACCAGTCTTTTGTCGAAGGGAGATCACTTGCGTGACAACCATACATTTTTAAATAAATGGCCCCTCAACAATATAAAGACAATATAATGTTTTAGGGCACATTAAACAAGTGATCCGGAGAGGTTGGTTCCACCTCCCGTCCGCTCCGGAAGAGGGAAGAGACCAGGCCTTTATATTTCGGCACCCTCTGGAGGATCCAAAGTCACAGGGCCCGCTCACCTTGTCCGGACTTTTCCGGAATTGAGGGGAGACTTCCGGTTTCCGTCCTCGAAGAATGGAGAGGGGAGAAGGGAAAAAGAGCAGACGAGATCGGTGAAAAAGACCCAAAAAAAAGGGGAAGGCAGATCGCCTTCCCCTCAAAAGCCCAAAATGAATCAAACATGGGTCTCCATTTTCTTTTCAGGAGATTAACCGTTGGATCGATCTTGGGCTTGCGTCAGACGGTGGCCCCCTCTTCTGTGGGATTGAGGAGCCGGTTCAATTCCCCTTCGGGAATCCGACGGTGATTTCCGGGCGTCCGGATCGTCCGGATCTTGCCCATGCGGTCCCATGTCCGGATCGTCACCTGGGAGACTCCCAGAACTTCGGCGACCTCCCGGACGGTCAGGAGTTTCTGATATTTTCCTTCTTCCATGTCCTCCTCCTGAGGCTGAATGTTCATGGATGAAAACGGCCCTCACGATTTTTGCCGTCTTTCTACCATAGTGACCCATTCCGAAGCTGTTTTCAAGAGTTTTTAATTTTTTCGAGTAACCGGAGGTAAGGAAAGATTTTTTCCATATGGCGATTGGCCGGTTGAGCGAAAAATCTCAAGGAAGCGCTCCGGATCGGAAAAGGCCT
The DNA here is from genome assembly GCA_021828525.1 of Nitrospirota bacterium. Lineage (GTDB taxonomy): Bacteria > Nitrospirota > Leptospirillia > Leptospirillales > Leptospirillaceae > UBA4572. Next base: position 3,267 of record JAJZGM010000035.1, read on the forward strand.
CGCATCCGATCCGCAAAAGACGGGCTCCGTCCGGGGGGCCGAAACCTTCCGCCAGCCGGAGGCGGACCCCCTGGCTTGCAAGGCGCAGACGCCAGGCTCTTGCTTCCTCGGAGCTTATGCCCAGCGAGGTCAGAATCATGGGCCCTTCCCCGTGCAGGCAGGAGATGCCAAGTTGCTCCAGTCCGGCACGCAGCCGGTCCCGGGGCTGGTCGTTCCACCCGAATTCTGACGCATTCTCTCTCTCCATGGCCCAACGGATCACCGCCTGCTCCAGGAGGCCGGTGCTCCAGGGTCCCATCTTCGCGCGCATCTGCCCGGAAATGTCCGGCGGCCCGGCAAGAAACCCCGTCCGGATTCCGGGAAGTCCCGTAATCTTCGTCAGCGATCGGAGGACGAGAAGTCCATCCTCGCCCGCTCGGGAGAGAACGGATGAGCGATTGTCAAGAAAGTCCTGGAAAGACTCGTCTACCAGGAGAGCGCCTCCCTCCGCCCCGAGCCGGCGGGAGAGGGTGAGCAGCCGGGAGGCCGGAAACTCCTGCCCCGTCGGGTTCACGGGATTGACAAGGACCATCAGGTCCCCCGGACGGATTTCCCATCCCGCCCGTTCGAGGTCGATTCCCCACCCGAGGGGGCGCCCGTCTGACAGGACCAGATCAAGACCGGGGGGGATCCGGTGGACGGGAAGGCCCGCCATCTCGGCCGCCCGGCCATATTCCGAAAAGACCGGCTCCGGAAGGAGCAGGCGCCGGACCAGGGAGAGTCCGAGGAGATGGTAGAGAAGAAACGTGGCTCCCGGCCCCGTGACAATCCGCTCCGGAGAAAGGAGATGACGGGTGGCGATCCTCTCCCGGCATTCAGTGGCCCAGGGCTCGGGATAGCTTCGGGCAAGGGCGAGATCCCGGCCCAGAAGAGCCAGAAGCTCCGGAGAGGGGAAGGGATTGACGGTCGTGCTGGCGTCGAGGGACGGACGTCCCCGCTCCCCGGGGGCCGGACCGCCATGGTCCCATCCGGAAGGATCCGGGAGAACGACCTTCATCTCAGGACTCCCGGAAGAGCGGCCAGGAGGGCCAGGAGGATGACCAGGGAGAAGACGAACATGCGGTAGAGAGAAAGCCCCGCCGCAAGGTCGTTTTTGTCGGGGTCGGGACCTGCCCCGATGATTGGCTTCTCCACCCATCGGCCGAAATAGAAGGCCCCTCCTCCCAGGCGCACACCCCGAATGGCGGAAAAGGCCGCGATGGGATAGCCGCTGTTGGGGCTGGGATGGGCCCGCCGGTAGCGGAGGGCCGTGGACAGGACGGAATCCTGACCCGCAAGGCGCCTCTGCCTCTCCCGCCCGGGTGTGACGAAGGGGAGGAGAAAAAGGAACATCAGAAAAAAGGTGATCCGGGCCGGAAGGTAGGAAAGAAGGTCATCCGTCCGGGCGCTGGCCCAGCCCAGGTCCCGGTAGTGCTCGTTTTTGTATCCCACCATGGAATCAAGTGTGCTGGCCGCCTTGTAGACCATGAGTCCGGGGACCCCGCCCAGAAGCAGGTAGAAAAGGGGGGCCACCAGGGCATCGTTGGTATTCTCCCAGAGGCTTTCGAGAGCCCCCCGGGCGATCCCGTCCTCCCCCAGCCCCTCGGTGTCCCGCCCCACGATCCTGGACAGGGCCGCTCGGGCCGCCGGGAGATCCCCGGAAAAAAGGGTCTCCGCGACCTTTTTGACATGGTCGTAGAGGCTCCTTGAGGCCAGGAGCTGGGCCGACCAGAAAACCGCAAGCCCCTGGCGCAGGAGGGGACCTCCGGCTCTTTCGGCAAGATTTAAGAGGGCCCAGCTTCCCAGGCCAAAAAGGCCGCACAGGAGGAGCGGAAGGAGAATCCCTCCCAGGCGAAGCCGCGTCGGGGAGACGTGCTTTCTGATCATCCCTTCGAGACGGACGGAAAGCCGTCCCATCAGGGGAACGGGATGAAGAAAAAAGATCCGTTCTCCGCTCGCGATGTCGATCAAAAGGGCGAGCAGGGCGACCGGAACTTGGCCGGGAGAGTCATGGAACATGGAGGAACCGACTCCCTCTTTCCGGACTCCCGACCTCCTCCCGGGTGAGGAAAGACTGAAGGTCAAGGGAGGCGGCCACCTCGTCCGCCAGCCGTTCGATCTCGGCCTCGAGAAGGGCGGCCGGATCGGAGAGGTGTTCTTCCGGAAGGCCCCCTGGCCTCAAGGCCCCGTAGAAGGCGTGCCGAAAGGCATTGTTCTCGAAGAGGCCGTGGACGGGGACCCCGAAGCGGCACAGGCCGTCCCCCGACCGGGCCCCTTCAGCACCAAGGGATCCTCCCGAAGGGTCAAAGAGGTCCATCAGAGGCTGCGAATCCAGATCGATCTCCTGGCGTCCCTGCCGGATCTCATACCCCTCCAGGACGCCACCCACCAGATCCTCCCCTCCCGGGAAGGGGGGCCGCCCGATCCGGGCCACCACGGGCCGGGCGATCTTGTCTTGGCGAAAGCGAACCGTCAGGGGAAGAAGACCGAGACCCGGCATCCAGGGTCTCTCTGATTCGATCCCCTCGGGATCGGAAATCTCCCGGCCCATCATCTGGTAGCCTCCGCAGATGCCGGCCACTGCCCGGCCCTCCCGGCAGTGGCGGACGAACCAGGGATAGAGGGGGGAGTCGTAAAAATGGGCGAGATCCGCCATTGTCCGCCGGGTTCCCGGAAGAAGAATGGCGTCGACCGGGCCAGGAGGAGCCTGGGTGAGGGGCAGGAGAAGCACCTCGAGACCCCGGTCTCCCAGGAAGGGATCGATGTCGGAACGGTTGGACAGGTGGGGCCAGGAGAGAACGGCGACCCTCAAGGAGCGTCTATCTCCCGAACCCTCGGGGATCTGCCTGGCCCGGAAGGAGTCCTCGTCGGGGAGGGCCAGGGAGCCCAGATGGTTCATGACGCCCAGAAAGGGGATCCCCGTCAGGGCGGTGATCCCAGAGAGCCCCTTCTCTAAAAGAGAGCTGTCCCCCCTGAACTTGTTGATCGCCAGCCAACGAATCACCTTCCTCTCCGGCTCCGGGAGAAGGGAGATCGTTCCGAAGAGGGAGGCGAAGACCCCTCCCTGCTCGATGTCTCCCAGGAGAAGGGCGGTGGCCCCCACGGCCCGGGCCATACGGGTATTGGCGATATCCTCGTCCAGGAGATTGATTTCGGCGGGCGAGCCGGCTCCCTCCAGAATCACCAGGTCGCAGTCCGCCGCGAGATCCTCGAAAATCCCGACCACCTTCGGGAACAGCTCCTTCTTGAGCTCCCGGTAATCGGAAATGGAGTAGATCCCCAGGGGACGCCCCATGAAAATCACCTGGCTTCTCCCCTCTCCCATCGGCTTGAGAAGGATGGGGTTCATGGCAGCTTCGGGAGGGACGCGGGCCGCCCGGGCCTGGAGAACCTGGGCCCGGGCAATCTCCCCGCCACCCGGAAGGGCAGAGGAATTGTTCGACATATTCTGGGATTTAAAGGGTTTGACCCGAAGACCCATCCGGGAGGCGACCCGGCAAATTCCCGCGACTGTCAGGGATTTGCCGACACCGGACCCCGTTCCCAGCACCATCCTGCGCAACGCCCGCACGACAATTCCTCCTTTTTGGCATTGGCTAAAGCAAAAACGTCACATTCTTCTATCATCACGTTTCGCGGGGGACAGTTCAAGGGAAAAAAATCCTCCGTTTGACCCATTCCGGACGGTCCTTGGAAGGTCCACCGACCTCGCTTCTTCCTCTTCCGGCTCTGGCCAAATTATGGGCAAAACGTCCTCCCCCCCTATCTCTTGCCGACTTAGGGAGGCTCCTCCACAACATTCTCCACAGGTTTTCCACTCTTTGGAGCCCCGGAGCTTTTTTAAAAATTTCTTTTATTTATATTACTTTGAGAAATTATAAAACTCTAACTGCAGTCAATTGCGGTCTTTCTTGAGCCATTGTTGAGGAGATCGTAATTTTTCCTGTCTGGAACGGGAAAGGTCGATGAGACAAAGGAGATCCGGATTGGGAAACAGAGAGGAAGAATGAGGGAAGGCCGGGAGAGGAACAGCCCCTCCCGGCCGGTTTGTCCTAGAGGGAGTCGATACGGAGCCGGGTCTTCATGCGGAGGATGCCGGCCTCAAGGTCGCTTTGCCATTCGGGATGCTGCTCCCCCAGCTGCCCAAGAAAGCGGAAAAGGATCCGGATGGGCAGAAACCTGTCATATCCGGGAGCCTCACGGGCCATCCGGATGGCCCGCCTGCGGTAGTCGGTCATCGTATTGTGGAGGGGCATGCGGTAATGGGTGGCCACCTCCTCGACCAGGGGGAGGCAATCGAGTCCGAAATGGTCAAAATAGGAGCCGATGATATTTGAAAAGAAGACAAAATGGCGCGATTCGTCACGGGTCAGAAAATGAAGGAGTTTGACCAGAACCGGTTCGGCGACATGTCTCGCGAGACTCTGGTAATAAAGCTGGGTGGCCTTTTCCTGGAGGAAGGCATAGGTGCAGACCTGGAGAAGGCCCTTGTAACCAACCAGAAATTCCTTTTGGCTCTCAATGATCATCTGTTCCGACAGGCGGTCCCAGTCGGGCTCGATTTCGGCATGGACCTGGTAGAGGGCCAGGGCCTGGGCATGGCGGTCCTCCTCCAGCCCCCACCGGGAGACGAAATGGAAGAGCTCCCGGTTATGCATGGCTTCCTCCTGACAGGGGGAATTGACGGGAAAAAGCGCGGCGTACTCCGCGCAATATCCCGGCGTGTAATCCTCGACATGGGTCACGAAGACGACGGCCTGTTTCTGTCCTTCGGTGAGAAGATCCGGCCGTATTTCCGGCCAGGGAACACTTTTGAAGCGGTTCCAGTTGGCGTCGTCGGCAAGTTCGTTATAGGTGGTGACGTGGTTTCGAAGCGTTGCAAGGGGAAGACGCACGAATCATCCTTCACTACGGGACAGGGACCCCGCAAAGGTCCGGAACGGACACGATTGACAAGGGAGAAGAACGGAATTGTCCTCTCCGAAAAAGTAAACTTCTATTATTAGCATGGAGCATGCCAGAAGAGACAATCCTATTAAGATTGATTCCACAATGATTTGATAAGGAAGGATCTATCGGGGAGAGACCGGGGTGTTACATAACGGAATCCCTCGGTTTCCGTTATGAATCATCGGAAGATCCCGACAGAGGCCAGAAGGGTTCGGGGAGGCGAAAAAAACCGAACGGAGGCCGGACCCCGTCAAGGAGGAGTGGGAGAAGAATCGGATCCCTCGCGGAAGCCGTGGGTGAAATCGGCGGCATAGAGACGACTCCGGGCTTTTTTCCTGAGCTCCGGATCGAGGGCCTCTCCCAGAATCAGGAGGGCCTGCCGCATGATGCGCGCCTTGCGGACCTCTCCCGCGATGGAGGAGAGCGTTCCCCGGCAGATGACTTCGTTGTCCCAGCTCGCCCGGGCCACCACGGCGGCAGGAGTCATGGGATCCCGGACCGTCAGGAGTTGGGCCACCAGTTCCTCGATCCGGTCGATCGAGAGGAAGATGACCAGGGTCGCCCCGTGGGCGGCCAGGGCCTCGATCTCTTCCCCCGGAGGCATGGGGGTCCTCCCTGCCGTCCGCGTCAGGATCACGGTCTGGCTGACCTCGGGAAGGGTCAGCTCCATCCGGAGCGCGGCCGCCGCGGCAAAGACCGAGGAGACCCCGGGCACCACCTCCCAGGGGATCTTCCGCGCGTCAAGTTCGGTCGTCATCTCGGCCATGGCCCCGAAGATGGAGGGGTCCCCGGAGGCAAGCCGGACAACGATTTCGTTCTTTGCCACTCCTTCGAGGAGGTGGCTTATAATCTGCTCGCGCGTAAGACCGGCAGAGTCGACCCAGAGACCCCGATCGTTCAATTCATGCAGCGCCTCTTCCGGAACGAGGCTTCCGGCAAAGACGATTTTGTCGGCCTCTCCCAGAATCCTGGCCCCCCTGACCGTCAGGAGGTCGGGATCCCCCGGACCTGCTCCGATAAAGTAGACCCGACCCCGCTCCGTCTTTTTGATCATCCTAGCCATCAGGCACCTCCCTTTCCGCCGGTCTCAGTGTCGACGACCCTTTTCCAGAAGACGACACGGGTGATGAAGAATCCCGACAGGGCGAAGGAGACGATCCCGATCCACGAGACCCCTCCGTGCAGGAGCCAGATGGCCGTCCCGTAGAGAAGGATGCCGGCGGCATATCCTCCCACGACGAGCGTCCTTCGGGGGTGACGGACCGCGGGTGGCCGTTCAAGTGCGAACCGGTCGGCCCTTTCGAGCATCTCCCGGTAATGGCCGGGGAAGTTCTCGAAGAGAAAAAACTGGTAACGGGCATGGAGCAGGGAGAGGAGGGCCCCCATCAATCCGATGGTCATCTCCCGGGTGAAGGCCATGACCGTCAGGGTGTGCCGCTGCCACTCGACGGTCGAGAGCAGAA
>JAJZGM010000036.1 GCA_021828525.1 Nitrospirota bacterium
TTCCCAGTATTTCCGCCAGTAGTAGTCCTCCACCCGGGCCCCTGAAATCCTGGCCTGGGCCTGGGTCATGACGAGAGAGGCGACATGCCTTCGGACGCTCATGTCCATTCCCCCGCTTCCCGTTCCCATCCTTCGGAGACTTTCCTCCCGGTAGAGGGAACTGGCCCTCTCCCCGATTCGTTCGGCAATGGACCGCATCGCGTTTTCGTAGGCATCGGTCCGTCCCGACTCCTGGTCCGGCTCCTTGGAGGTCGACCCGACAAAGTATTCGCGGTCCGGGTGCTGACTTTGCCAGAGTCCGGGGGAGTCGATCCAGAGAGGGCGTTTTTCGGAAGAACGGCTTTCGAGATGGGGGACTCCAAGCCCTCCGGGGGGGGTCGACAGGCCTGAACAGGAAGAACAGGCCAGCGAAAGAGCTGCGAGAAGAAAAACTTGGCCGGCAAACGACGACCTGACACGGACCAGGGTTGGCAATCCGGGGAGTTCCACGAGGTACCTCTCTTTGATTCGATGGCCGAAAAGGAGGATCCGCCTGATCCCATGGGCCCCGGAGCGACCTTCTTCAGACTCCTCTGTCGTGTGGGCGCCCCATCCGTCTATCAGTGCCAAACGATGTCGGCCCAAGTCTGATTTTCAGGAAAAAGACCCTTCACTCCGCCTATTTTATTGGGATCGATCCGGAGAAGCAAGGCGCACCCCGCCCCGGAGGCTGTAAAATATCCTTAAAAGCAGGCTCCGGCTATTGACCCGCCTTCCTCTCCGAAAGGCCCGAAGAACCCCGGGGGCGAGGATAGGGAATCTCCATCGGATAGCCATCGAAATGGGGGGACCCATAGATCCTGGAGGCTGTCGAACCCCGGCTATGGGAGCCGGATCGTCTCAAAAGATTGGGACTCGGATAGGATCGGGGCAGAGAGTCAAAGAAATTAAGATCAAGAGGGGGCTCCTCCTTTAAGTCGAAGAGGAGACATTCCAGAAGACCTGTTTTTTCGGAATAGCGGAATTCGAGTTCGGGGAGAAGTTCCCGAAGTTCCAGCAAAATCCGGTTGATCTCCTGATATTTCAAGGGCCTCTCCTTTTTCATGCTACCCCCTTCCTGCTCCAGAGCCAGACCCTTTTCCGGAATGAACTGAATGAAAAGGGTGAAAAATTCCGATAAACCCTTTTACTATATTCTCTCTTTTCGATCCGTCAAGGAAGAATCGACTTCCGATCAGAGAACCACTCAAACCTCTATCGATTAAAGATCTAACAAGATTTTAAATTAGTCTGATTTTATTTATAATTCATGCTATTGTGATCCGGATCACAGTGTGGATATTCCCTCATGGGTGAATTTCAGGTAGACTGCATCTTTGCGAAAGGGTGTTTCCAACTCTCAAGGGACCGTTCATCAAGGCTCTTCAAGGGAGCAGGCAAACCATGGCCTCAGCAGACGCCAACGGCAGCAAGGAACGATTCGCCGAACTGAGAACCCTTCTGCGGACCCACGGGGACCTCGTCCTCCAGGCCTTGACAGATCCCCTGTGCGTCCTCGACGAGAGAGGAATTCTGCTTGAGGCCAGCGATTCCTTCTGCCAGCTTCTGGAGATTCCCCGGTCAGAGCTCCACGGGATCCATGCCTCCTCATGGGACGGACGCATTCCTGTCAACCGGAAGGCCGAAGGCGCTTTTCCTGAAGGAAGACAGCCGGCTCTTTTCCGCCGGAGGGATGCCTCGCTGATCCCGGTGGAAGCCGAGTACTCCTGCCTGGAACTTGGTAATGACTGCTTCATCCATCTCTCCGCTCACCCGCTGAACGGAGACCTTCTCCAGTCCGACGTCTCCTTTCTTTTCGAAAACAACGCCGCCGCCATCCTTCTTCTGGACCAGAAAGGACGGATCCGGAAGGGAAATCCGGCCTTCTGGAAGATGACCGGATTCACACCGGGAGAAATTTCCGGGCTCTCCTTCGAACTCCTCTTCGATCCTCCCGAAATCTATCGGGATTTTCTTCATCTCCTCCATCATGTCCTGCTGGGAAAGAACATCCGGTCGAGCCTGCGGCTCCGGAGAAAGGACGGCAACATTCTTTGGGCGGAAGTGACAGGGAACCCTGCCCGGGTGGAGGACCGGAAGGAGGGGGCCCTGCTGGTCTTGCTCGACCTGACCGACCTCCACGAAACCCGGGAAAAAATGGAACGGCGACTTTCCGAGGACCCCCTCACGGGGCTTCCGAACCGACACGGAATGGAAGGAGCCCTGAACGGCGCCCTCGCCCGGGCCAAGAGGAAAGGGGCAGTCTTTGCGGTATGCGCCCTCGATGTCGACGATTTCCGGCCAATCAACGACCGTCTCGGAGCCGAAAAGGGCGACATGATCCTGGGAGAGCTCGGAAAACGTCTTCGGTCCCAGCTTCGGGGCAGCGATTTTGTGGCGCGTATCGGAGGGGATGAATTCGGACTCGTCATCGAAGACCTCTCCATCGAAAAGACCACCAGCCAACTCTCCCATGTCATAAACCGGATTCACCAGGCCATCGAAGCCCCCTTTTCCATCGGCAAGGATGAGGACATCCGGATCGATATCAGCATGGGGATCGCCCTCTTTCCCTCCAACGGAGACGACGGCGATACCCTGGTCCGTCAGGCCGATGCGGCCCTCTACCAGGCGAAGTCCGCCAAGGGCTCCCGATCCCAGTGGTGGTCCTTTGGAGCCTATCTTCCAGCCCCCTCCGCCCCCGAAACATCCTTCGATGCCTATGGAGCGGACACGAATGAGCTTCTCCGGCGCCACCAATCCCATATCGAGTCGGTCATTGTCGAGTTCGTTGAAGCCTTCTTCGCCCAGATCGAACAGGATCCCGAACAGAAAAAAATCCTCGAAGGCCAAGATGAGGGCGAGCTTCAGAACATCGCCTCCCTCCAGGCCAACCACCTTCGCTTCCTCCTTTCCACCGAGGCGACCCGGGACCAGATCATCGAGCGTGCCAGGATGACAGGACGGGCCCATGCCCTGATCGGAGTCAACGGAGCCATCCTGACACAATCGATGGCCCTTTACCGTCGCCTTCTCTCAGATCATCTGAACCAGACCTTCCTGACAGCCCGCGACCGATACCGCCTCCTTCTCGCCAATGAGATCCGGCTCCAGGACGACCTTCAGGAGGAGCTCCGCGCCGGGCTCGAGGTATCGGGAGATTACTTCTCCATCCTGTCGGCTCACCTCCCTCCCCAGGGAGCCCTCTGGGCCGACGTTCGAAGGCAGGAGGTGGAACTTCTGGGAAAACTCCCCTCCATCGCATGCGTTTTCCTCATGCGCCTCAACAGCAACGGCTCCTTCATCATCGAAGACAGCTCCGGACCCAAGGGTCAGGAGGGGGCCTCCATCATGCGCAATCCTCTCTTCGAAGCGGTTGTCGACCCCGATTCGCCGAGGGGACGGGGTCTCATAGCCCATGCCTGGCGCAGTCTGTCCCCCCAGAAAATCTCCAACTACCAGAAGGATCCCCGGGTCTCCCACTGGCGGGAGGTCGTCCGCCCCCTCGGAATCCGTTCGGCGATCTCAATTCCGATCCGGAACCCTGACGGAACGGCCGTGGCCGTTCTCTCCCTCTACGGATCCTATCCCAACCAGTTCGATTCCCCCTGGAGCACCCAGTTCTCGCGGGGTCTGTCCCAGCGATGGGAAAAGCTCTGGGAGCTTTGCCGGGCTCCGGCCAGCATCATTCCAGAAGACCAGGCCACAAACTACCGGAGGGAGCTCTTTTCCGGGGGACTCTCCATGTATATGCAGCCGGTTTTCGACCTCTCCACGGGCCTGCCTGTCAAGGTCGAGGCCCTGGCGCGGCTTGTCCGCCCCAACGGAGAGATTGTTCCTCCGGGCTATTTCCTGCCCTCCCTCGGGGACGCCGAACTTGACCGGCTTTTCCGGGCGGGACTCGACTGCGCCCTGACCTGGATCCCCCGATGGGATGCGGCCGGGCTTCACCTGGACATCTCCCTGAACCTGCCTCCGGGGACCCTTCGGGACCCCGACTGCCCGAAATGGGTGGAGGAAGCCCTGAGCCACCATGGGGTGCGGCCGGAACGCCTGACGCTTGAACTCCTCGAAAATCGGGAAATCGACCAGCGAACCCAGGACGATGCCATCACTACGCTGATCCAGCTGGGAGTCAAGCTGGCCATGGACGACCTGGGGTCGGGGTTCAGCAGTCTCCAGCGTCTGGCCACCCTTCCCTTTGACAACATCAAAGTGGACCAGGGTCTTCTCAAACGGATCTATGTCGCGCCCCTCCATACCCTCAGCATGATTGGAACAATCGTCCGGATGGGGCAGGACTTTGAGCGTGTCGTCATCGTTGAGGGGCTCGAGGATCCGGCGATGGTCGAGGCTGCGACCATTCTCGGCGCCTCCTTCGGCCAGGGGTATGCCCTGGCCCGACCCATGTCGGCCGACCAGATCCTCGACTGGAGCCGGGGTTTCCATCACACCCTTTCCCCCGGCTCCATCACGACATTTCTCGGAGCCCTTTCCTTCCACAGGTGGATGCACTCGGCAAGTTCAGCTTCGGGTTTTCCGAAGGTCGAGGACTGTCCCCTGTCACCATTTCTCTCGCAGGTCGCAGCCGGCGACCAGGAGGGCCCCCTCTCCCATGCCCGATATCACAAGAACGGGCCTGCCGACCCTTCAGGGCGCGACCTGACCGAATGGCTGGTCGAACGGATCCGGGAGGAGAGGACCCCGAAACCCCCTGCATTAGAATAATCCTCCTGCCCCGCCCTTATTCTCTAAACAGATTTTTCAAATTCAGGAAGTGACCGGACCCATTTTCCGGAACTTTTTTCTTGACACCTCCGAAAAGGCCTTGTTAAGATGGGACCCGGACGAAATGTCCGCTTACTCAGTTTATTGGGAGCCCCGTTTAGGGGCTCTTTCATTTGAACCCCAGAATTTCCCCATGCTCCCCTTCCGTTCTTTGCTCATCAGCAACGAGACTTGGTTCCCCCCATCCGGAGAGACAATCCATGGACATCCAGAAAACGGTGATCTTCATCGATGGCCAGAACTTCAAGAAAGACCTCCAGAAATACAGATTCAAGGCTGCCGGCCACAACCTTCCGGAGTACCGTCTCGACGAGAAGCATTTTCACTGGGAGGAATTCTTCCGTCAGGCCATCCTCTCCATTTCGGAACAGACCCGGATCCCCCATCGTCTTCTCCGGGTTTACTGGTACAACACCCAGGCCACGACGCCCCTTCACCGGTATGACCGGGCCGTCCGGGACATCGTCGACCAGTATCGCGATCAGTTCCCGGATCTCCTCCCCTCCGTGGTGGAATCCCTGGCCCAACGATGGCACCAGCACCAAAGGGACCTTTTGTCCCGGGCCAAGGAGGAAGTTTTCGACGACATCCAGAAACGGACATCCTTCCTGGAATTCAAGTACGTGGGGCAGCTCGTCCTTCGCCCCTACAAGGTCAAGGAGCTTGTCCGGGACAGGGAACGGGAAGGATCGTTTCTGTATCAGGGAACAGTCGAGGGAGAAAAGGGGGTTGATATCGGAATCACGATCGACATGATTTCAAAGATGGCCCATTACGATGCGGCGGTTCTCATCTCGGGAGACACCGACTTCGTCCCCCTGATCCAGTACCTCAAGGATGCGCTCAAGCTTGTCTACTCCCTCTCCCTTTCACGCGGAGAGCCGGGACAGATCCAGCTTTTCTCCCCTCAAATCAAGAATGCGGCGGACTATTTCCATGTGGTGCCGGAAAAGGAGATGCTTGGCCGGTATCTCGACCGGAAGTCAGGAATCCCTCCCATCATATTAAGCGAGATCGACAGGCGGCTGGAAGAACTCTCCGGAGAGAGAGAAAAGTCCTGATCTGGAAGATTTCAGGTTTTTCAGATGGAAGGAGGATTTTTCCTGAAAAGTTCCCGGCCATCCGTGTCCAGAACGATGGAAAGAACCTTCACCGATCCCATGACTGAGACGAAGGGCTTTCCCGAAGAGGTCCGTCCGGCATCGACCGCCTCCGGCGTCATCCAGACCGTGACATGGACAGGAATCCCGCATCCGGAACAGGGCGCCTGGGCGATGATCCCTGAGACATCCCCCGGGGCATAGGGAAAGGAAAAGAAGATCCCTCGGGGAGAGATGGAGGCCTTGAGAGGCCAATCCCGCAGAAGGACCTGGGAGTCACAGAAGGGACAAGAAAGTCGGGCGGCCACCCCGATCTGGCCTGTCGGAAAGAGCCCGTTTCCGTTTTCGCGGTCTCCCGGAAGCCTGACCGGAAGGATTCCTGTCAGAAAAAAGACCTTCCGGCTCGTATCGTACCGGACAAGGGTCGCCGAAAGGGAGACCTTGAACCGGGAGATGCTCCCGACCAGCTTCATGTCCTCATTGATCCGATCCCGGAACTTCTTCCGGAACATCGAATCCACCTTGGCCTTCTCACGCGTCCGGAGTGGAAAGGCCAGCGAGAGCAAGTCCTTGTCGGCCGGAATGGCCGGATGCTGGCTGTAAAAAAGCAGCAGCAGCGCATAGGGGGTGAGCTCCGGATCCTTCCCGATAAGTTCCGGAAGAAGCTGCTCCTCATTTTTCTTCTGGATCAGAAGAACTTCTTTTCGGTTCTGGTAGTACCAGGTCACCGTTCCGCCCATGAGGAGAAGGAGCAGCACGCCGGCCAGGAGCGGAAGAAGGAGCCCTCGGGTCTCCTGTCCTCCCCGGCCGTTGTGAAACCGGATGGAGTTTGACAGTCCCTTCCGGGCTTCCTCAAGACGCCGGAGGCAGGAGTCCTGTTCAGCTTCGGGGAGCGTGACGCATTCTTTTTTGGCCTGGGCCAGTTTCCGGTCGAGAATCCGCTCGTTCTGGGCCGGCGAAAGATCGTCAAATCCTCCCACAGGAAACCGCATCAGACGTTCCGGAGAGTCGAAGTCGGAAACGACAAGTCCCAGGAGCTTCGCTACCTTTGCCGCATCGGAGGGGGTGACGAGTCCTGCCGGCATCTTCGTCAAAATCCCCGGGATCCTCGAGAGACACGTCACCACATAGCTGTGGTCACGGTTCGGAGGCTCGTGTATGCTCAGCGTTTCGCTCTCGGAAAGCCTCGAAAGATCCGCATCGTCAGGGAAGACGATGAGCCCCGTCAGGTAAAAGGGAACCTTCCTGTCACGGAGAAAGGCGGCCAGGGGTCCGATACGGTTCTTGATCTGGGTGATCGGGTTTGCATGGCTCGACCCGGAAACAAGAATGGTTTCCTTCCCCACCTGCCAGGCGGCATTCAGCGTTCCGGTCACCTGACCGGAGACATTCTTGCACTCCACCACAAAAAATCCGCGATCCGTCGCCAGAAATCCGTCGATCTCCTTTTGTCCCACCGGAGTGTAGATGTTCCGCTCGTAAAAGTAGACGACCACCCCGGCCGCCACAAAGGGATCCACCCAGTCGGCGTGGTCCTGGCCAAGGGTTCCGGCAGAAAATCCCGTGAGACAATATTGCCGGACCTCTTCCTCGAAACGTTCGGAGGCCGGAAGCGACTTGAGCGATGCCACAAATACTCCATTCGGAAAGAGACAGGGGTCTGAAAGAGGAGGCAAAAAACCCGAGAAGGTCTTTTCCCCTCACAGAAATCATTCTTACGAGAATATCACATCCCCGGAATCTTCGATATTTTTTCGACCGATCCCAGGGAATCCATCCCCATGGCATTGTGCCAGTACCCGATAACCGTTGGGGGCACAAGGATGTTCGAGACTCCCTGAGAAAGCGGGATGGCAACGACCGCCTTTCTCAGCATCAGCCTCTGGGCCTCGTCATAGAGAGCCCCCTTCAAAGGCTCTTCGACATCCTGGGCCCGATCCAGCAGGCGGTCGAAGGCCGGGTCCGACCAGCCGGTCCGGTTGTTTCCGGATCCGGTTCTCATCAGGGAGAGAAAGGTCATGGCATCCGGATAGTCCGCAATCCATCCGGACTGGTAGATCGCGGGGGTGTGGGAATCAAGCCCGGCCAGAAAGGCCTTCCATTCCATGGAGCGAAGCTTGATTGTCACTCCCAGGACCTCACGGAAGGTCTGCTGCATGAAGGTGGCCAGGATACGGCTCTGAGTCCCCTCCGGAAAGACGAGCGTCACCGGGGGAAATCCCCTTCCTCCGGGATAGCCGCCCAGCGCCAGTTCCTTTCTTGCCATTGGAATATCGAGTCCGTAGGCCGCTCCGGGGTCGTATCCGGATAGCCCCCTGGGTATGAAGGAGGAGAGCTGGGGAAGCGCCGAAAGAAAGATCCGCTCGAGTCTTCCCCGGTCGACAGACATGGCGAAGGCCCGACGCACATGGAGATTGTCAAAAGGAGCCCGGCGTATGTTCATGCTGTAGTAGATGGTGGAGAGCTGGGGAATACGGTGAAGCTCAGGGCTATTTTGGTACTTTTTGATGTAGAAGGAGGGAATTCCCTCGATATCCAGCCGGTGTTGCAAAAAGAGAGTGAGCTGTGTCACCGGCTCCGGAATGACCAGGAAGGTCAGGGTCGAGACAAGACGCGGATTCTCCGGAGAGGGACGGGCTCTCCGGAGCTCGAGATAGGCGTCATGATGCCATGACACAAGAGTGAACAGACCATTTCCGACAAAGTACCGGGGGTCTGTCCAGTGGGAGGGATGGGCCCGGATGAGGTCAAGGCGGACAGGATCCGTGATTGCATTGGTCAGAAGAGAGGGAAAGTTCCGCATCGGGTGGGTCAGGTCGACCTCAAGCCGGTGGGGAGCAAGCACACGGACCCCGACCGAGGAGGGCGGACAATGTCCTTCGTCAAAGCATTGGGCATTGACGATATCGAAGAGATAGTAGGCATAGGGAGAGGCCGTCCGGGGATCGAGGAGCCTCAGGAAGGAATCCCTGTAGTCTTCCGCCAGAACCGGCCGTCCATCATTCCAGGAGGCAGAATGGCGGATATGGAAAATAAAACGGCGGCCAGTCGGATCGACCGTCCAGGAGTCGGCATCGGCTCCTGCCACATTCTGGTGCCGGTCGAAGCGGGTCAGGCCCTGCATCAGATTGGAGATGATTTCGAAGGAGTTCCCGTCGGTGGCCTTGTTCCAGTCAAGGGTGGCCGGATCGTCCGGTATGGCAAGAACCAGGTCGGAGTTTTTGAGGTTCGACAAAGAGTGAAAATGAGGAGTACAGGATGAAAGAAAAAAGACAACCGATATCAAAAGAGGTCGGAATCGCGTCACGCGGGACCCTTCAGCCATGGATTCGCGAATCTTAAAAAAAACCCCCAGAGGGGATCTGGGGGGAAAAGAAAAGAGGAAGAGAGAGAAGAAAGGAGTCCGGCAGCGACCGACTTTCCCACAACCTCGCGGTTGCAGTATCATGGGCCCTGGAGGGCTTAACGGCCGTGTTCGGGATGGGAACGGGTGGAACCCCTCCGGTATGGCCACCGGACAGAGAAAAGTGCGTTTGAACAAGGGCGACGACGGATTCAAGCCGCTCGACCGATTAGTACTGGTACACTACAACCCTTGCAGGTCTTGCATGCCCAGCCTATCAACCTGGTAATCTTCCAGGGGTCTTCAGACCGCTTGCGCGGTGGGAGATCTCGTCTTGAGGTGGGTTTCCCACTTAGATGCTTTCAGCGGTTCTCCCGTCCCGACATAGCTACTCGGCCTGCCGTTGGCACGACAGC
>JAJZGM010000002.1 GCA_021828525.1 Nitrospirota bacterium
CCCTTTTTCGTCGCGGAAGCGGACGAAAGCGACGGATCGTTTCTGAAGCTCGAACCCCGGATCCGCGTCGTGACCAATATTGATCGCGAACACATGGACTTCTACGGCACCTTCGAAACCCTGGTCGAGGCCTTTGCCACCTATCTCGATGCCGGAGAGATCGGGGGGATCGGCGTTCTCTGTATCGATGATCCGGGGATCGTTTCCGTGGTGGAGCGCCTTTCGAGCGTCCCCCTGACCTACGGGCTCTCCCAGGAGGCCCGAGTCCGGGCTGTGAACATCGCCTATGAGGGAGTGGGATCCGCCTTCGACGTCATGGTCGATGGATCCTTCTGGGGAAGATTTTCGCTCAAGGTGCCGGGGATCCACAACATCCTGAACGCCCTGGCGGCGATATGCGTCGGAACCTGCCTTGAAATCGCACCCGAAACCATGCAAAAGGCCCTTGCCGGTTTTGTCAGCGTGGGACGAAGGTTCACGATTCTTGGAGAAAAGGACGGTGTCCTGGTTGTGGATGACTACGGTCATCATCCCACAGAGATTCGGGCGACCCTGTCGGCGGCCCGTCTTGCCTATCCGAAGAGGCGCATCGTTGCCGTCTTCCAGCCTCATCGCTTTACCAGGGTCAGGGATCTCCAGAACGCCTTTGTGGATGCCTTTGGGGATGCCGACAGGATTCTGGTGACGGAAATCTACGCGGCGGGAGAGGAGCCGATTCCCGGAGTCGCCGGGGAAGGCCTCTACCAGAAGATGAGGGATCGCTGGGGCGAGAAGGTGGACTATGAACCCCGGCGGGAATGCTGGATGGACCGTCTTGTCTCCCTGCTGAAGCCTGGGGACCTTCTCCTGACGCTGGGCGCGGGGGATATCACTCGCCTTGGAAAGGAATTCCTTCTGTGGGAGCCGGTCTCAGTTGCAGCCCGCGAATCCGACCCTGTGAACGTCTGAGCCGCTTTTCCTCAATCCGGATCGGAGGCCCTGTCTCGGCCGTCATCTCCGTGTCGGGTCTTCCGGAAATGGAAGAGGTTTTCTCCCTGAGAAGCCGGGAGGAGATCCCGGGACCTCTCCATTTTGTCGGACGGGGAAGCAATATCCTTTTCCCGGACCGTGGCCTCGAGGGAACACTGGTGCGACTTGAAGCGGCGGATCTTTCCTCGGCCTGTCGATGGAGGGAGGGAGGAGAGGTCTATGTCGAGGCAGGCTATCCCCTTCCGGCCCTTGCCCGTGAGGCGGCCCGACGCGGGATAGGGGGCTTCGAATTCCTCTCCGGAATTCCGGGAACGGTCGGCGGCGCAACGGTCATGAACGCCGGCGCCGGCGGCCGGGAATGGGCAAGCCTCTGCAGAAGTGTGACGATCATGACTCCGGCGGGATCGCTGGAAACCCTTCCGGCCGAAAGCATGGCCTACGGATACCGAACCTCCCTCTTCGGCCGGAAGAGGCCATCCGGTCCGGAAGAAACCGGTTCCGGACATCTTCCGGAAGGCAGCGTCGTCGTGGGGGCCCTTCTGTCGGGATTTTTGGCTCGTCCGGAGGAATGCCAGGCCGGTCTGGCCCGCCATCTTGAATATCGGAAAAAGACCCAGCCGATCGATGAGCCAAGTCTTGGCTCCGTTTTCAGGAATCCTTCAAAGGGGCCTCCGGGTTACACGGCAGGGCGCCTTATCGAGGAGGCGGGTCTTAAGGGAGAGTTCCGGGGAGGAGTTATGGTGTCCCGTCGCCATGCCAATTTTTTTGTCAATGCGGGCGGGGGATGTGAACGGGATTTTCGGGAGCTTCTGGATTACGTTTCCAGTCGTGTCAGGGAACATTGGGGAATTGTCCTAGAGCCTGAGGTGAAGGTGTGGAACGCGTAACGGTATCGATGGTCAGGGAAAAGGGGATAAACAAGGTTGCGGTTCTCTGCGGGGGAGAATCGGAGGAGGCCCAGGTCTCACGTGTTTCGTCGCAGGCGGTCTCCGGAGCCCTTTCGCAGGCGGGTTTCGAAGTCCGGGAATTCGAGGCGGACAGGACGCTGGCCCACCTCCTCCCGGAATTTTCTCCGGATGTGGCCTTTCTCGCCACCCACGGGGGAGTGGGGGAGAACGGGACCCTTCAAGGTTTTCTGGAAACGATGAAAATCCCCTACACAGGATCCGGAGTCCTCGGGTCGGCGATCGGAATGTCCAAGATGCGCTCAAGGGCTCTCTTCCGGGAAAGGGGTCTGGCCGTTCCCCTGACATATGCCCACAGGATGGGCGCCTCTTTCCGCACCGACAGCATCTCATTCGATCCTCCCTACATGGTCAAGCCCGAATCGGGAGGATCTTCCATCGGGGTCCGCCGGATCGATCGTCGGGAGGACCTGTCCGAGGCTGTTCTCGAGGCCGGGCAATATTCTGCCTGGGTCCTTGTCGAACAGTGCATTCCCGGCAGGGAGATCCAGTCCGCCGTGCTCTCCGACAGATTTCTGGGGGCCATCGAGATCATTCCCCGGGGGGACGAGCCCTTCTACACCTATGCCTCCAAATACGCTCCCGGAGGCTCCAGACATATTTGTCCGGTTCCCCTGTCCGGATCTCTCATGGAGGATCTGTCAGAGGCTACCCTGGAAGCCCACAGGATTCTCGAGCTCAGGGGGTGCAGCCGCCTCGACACGATCCTGAATGAGGAGGGTGTCTTCGTCGTCCTTGAGGTCAATACTCTCCCCGGTCTGACGCCGACCTCCCTGTTGCCGGAGATTGCCTCCCACGCGGGCCTCTCCTTCGCCGATCTTCTCCTGGAACTGCTCTGGACAGCCCGTCTTGATGGTGACCGCTCGGCTGTCCACGCCCAATTCTGATGGGAGCCGGGGATCCGGTCCCGGGAAAATCGGCATTTCTCCGCCCCGGATCAGGCCGATACATTCTTCTTGCCTTTTTCTGGGTTGTGTGGGGAATGGTCTTTCTTCGGGGATATGCCGGGCTGAAAGAGGCGCCGCTGGATGTCGTGGTCCTGGGCCCTGAGGTTCTGGACAGGGAGCTTGTGGGGGGCTGGTTTACGAGAGTCCGGTACAGAACACTGCCCTACCTCGACAGGGTATCTCTCGAAAGGCTTATGAGGACTCATCCCTGGATCGAGTCTGTCAGCGAGAAACGGGTCCCCGGGACGGGAAGGGTGATCCGGGTCAAGGTCTGGACGCCGGTGGCTCTCCTGCGGCCGGCCTATGGACTCATGGCCTTTCAGGAACCTTCACCGACGGCCGTCCCCGCCCGCGTCTCCTATCTCAATGACCAGGGATTGTCCCTTTTAGGACGTTCCTATCCCGGAACAGGCCTCCTCCCCCAGGTCATTGTCCGTTCTCCCCTGACCAGGGAGGCCGGGGTGCGCCTTGTCCGGACGATCCGGACCGTTCGGACCTGCCGCTCGGAAGGGGCTCCTTCCGGAATGTGGTTCAGCCTGAACGGACCCCATGAGGTCCGCTTCTATCCGGACCACAACCAGCCGGTCCTTCTCCTCGGGACAGACCTCGGATGCGCCCCTTTCCGTCTTTATCGGTCCTACATGAAAAATATCGACCATCTCTCCCCTGAAAAACGTCCCGAAGGGATCGACCTGAGATTTTCGGGGATGCTCATCCTCCGTCCCTCCCTGGAAAAAACCCCTCCCGCCCCGGACAGCTCCGGAAAAAAAGAGGTCCGTTCCTGAAAAAATCTCTGCCCTGAGATCTGTTGAGACCCTCTGTCCGTTGTGAGAAAATGGGCAAGCGCCAGGAATGGCCCGGGACCGGAACGTTCAATTCTCATGGGAGACAGAGGAAGTCAATGACCGAGCAACCTGTTTTTGCGGCAATCGATTTGGGTTCGACGAAGGTGTGCGTTGTCCTGGGACAGGCGATCGATGAGGACAGATTTGAAATTGTCGGGATCGGGAGCGCGTCAACTCAGGGGGGTATGAGGAACGGGACAATTGTGGATGTCCAGCAAACTGTGGCAGCCATCCGGAAAGCGGTGGATGTGGCCGCCAGGAAGGCCAGTTGCCAGGTTTCCCGGGTGGTGGTCGGCTTTGCCGGGGGAGAGATCGAGGGTCAGGACCAGAAGGTCATGATCGCCCTCAAGGATCGCGAGGTGATGGCCTCGGATATCGACAGGATCCTTCAGGAAGCGCGGACGATGATGGGATGCTCGGCCTCCGAACTCCTCCATACGATTCCCAAGTCCTACCGGATTGACGAACAGGGGGGCATCCTGAACCCCGTCGGGATGGTGGGAGCTCGTCTCGAGGCCCTCGTCCACGTGATAAGGGGCTCCGACATGGTGCTGGCCAACCTCAAGCGAAGTGTCGAGAGGGCCGGACTCACGGTCCGGGACGGCGATTTCATCCTGCAGCCGCTTGCCAGTGCCCGGGCGGTCCTGACGGAAGATGACAAGGAACTGGGAGTCTGCGTCGTTGATATCGGGGGCGGAACCACCACGATGGTCCTTTACCAGAACGGAGCTCTGTCTGGGGTCAGGATCATTCCCCTTGGCGGGGCGGCAATGACCAAGGACCTTGCGGCAGTCATGCGCATCTCCCAGTCGGATGCCGAACGCATCAAAAAGGAGGTCTTCACCACTCCCGGCCAGGGTCCGCTTCATGAACCGCTGGATGAGGAGGCCGGAACCCCCTCTCCTCCGATCCCCGAGGAGATCAGTCCCGGAGCCGGCCGACGGACCCAGGTCAGGGAGGTTGTCGAGGCGAGGCTTGAGGAGATTCTGACACGGGTCAAGGGAGACCTCGACCGCTTGCGCCAGAATGCCTTCCTCGCCCGGGGTGTCGTCCTGGTCGGAGGAGTGGCCCGGATGCCGAACATTGTGCCCTTTGCGGAAAAGATCTTCGAGATGCCCGTTTCTGTCGGGCAGACCGCAAGCAGGGTCCAGGGCCTCGTCGATCAGGCCTCTTCTCCTGAATATGCCTCGGCGATCGGGCTTCTTTACTTTGCCCGGGACCAGTGGGGGCCGGAGGATCTGGCCCGTCAATCCGAGTCCAGGCCTGACGAGACCCTTGAAGGGAGAAGTGGAACGGGGCCCGCTCCCGGTCTCAGAATCTGGAACTGGCTCAGGGAAATCATCTGAATCGTCTGGCCCAGTGGTCCGAAAGGGGTCTCAATCTGGAATGCTGGGTCCAGGATATTGCGGGAACGTCCTCTTCCCCCTCGCCGTGCGGCTCTCTCCCTTATGGAAGAGACGGCAGAAAGGGAGGGGGCTGGGATATGCCGGAAACCTATCATTCCGGAGCCGGGCAGGCTCCCTGGAGAACGGATATGGATTCAGAGTGGGGCGATGAGCCCTTGATCGACTACAAACAGTCCGGAATTCTCGGGGCCCGAATCCTGGTCATCGGAGTCGGAGGCGGAGGGTGCAACGCGATTCACACCATGATCATGTCTGATCTGAAGGGCGTCGAGTTTGTGGCTGTCAATACCGACCTTCAGGCCTTGAACAGGATCGATGCCCACAGGATTCAGATCGGAAATTCCGTAAGCCGGGGCCTGGGGGCCGGAGCCAATCCCGAAGTGGGGCGAAGATCCGCTCTTGAGGACGTCGACAAGATCCGCGCCGTGGTGACCGGGTCGGACATGGTCTTTGTAACAGCGGGGATGGGTGGCGGAACAGGAACCGGTGCGGCCCCTGTCATCGCCCAGGTGGCCCGTGAATGCGGAATCCTGACAGTGGCTGTCGTGACGACTCCCTTCGGGTTCGAGGGCCCGAAACGGTGTCGGAACGCCGAGGAGGGACTCCGGGAACTCCGTCGTTTTTCAGACACGCTGATCGTGATTCCCAATGACCGTCTCGAATCTGTGGTCGACCGGGGCACGCCTCTCATCGACGCTTTCAAGAAGGCGGACGATGTCCTCAGGCAGGGTGTCCAGGGAATTTCGGACATCATTACCCGACCGGGCCTTATCAATCTGGACTTTGCCGATGTGAAGACGACCATGGCCAACATGGGACGGGCGGTCATGGGAATCGGCACGGCCACGGGCCCAGACAGGGCGTTGATTGCGGCCAGGGCAGCCATCAACAGCCCTCTGTTGGAAGACAGTTCGATCCGGGGTGCCAAGGGAATCCTGGTCAACTTCCGGGGGGGATCGGACATGACCTTGAATGAAATCACCGGAGCCTCCCGGCTCATCGAGGAGGAAGCGGAGAAAGGCTCTGCCAATCTGATCTTTGGGACTGTGGTCGAGGACCACCCGATGGAGGAGATCCATATCACGGTTATTGCAACAGGCTTCGATCAGCCCTCCGAGCGCGGACAGGCGAAGGAGGAGGCCAGTTCTTCAGAGACTCCACCGCCGGAAGGTCTGGAGGAGATCCCGGCCTATCTGAGACGCCAGGGGGGACAGCCGGTCCGTCCGCTCCTTCGGGAATCCTCCCCGGAGGAGGAGAGTCCTGGCGACCAAAGTGAACGTCCCGCCATCTGGAGAAAAAGGGGCGAATGAGGATGTATCTTCGCCATCCTCTTCTTTCCTCACTTGGAGTGGACCACGGGTTCGGGACAACCGGGAGCGACCTTCGCCCAACGTGTCTGACAGTCAATCAGGTTCATGGCACGAAGATTGTCTCTTCTTGTGAATACCGTGACTGTGAAGGAGCGCCCGAGGGAGACGGGATGGTCACAGGGGAAAAAGAGATCGAAGTCGGGGTCTGGACAGCCGATTGCTTGCCGGTTCTTTCCTCGACGGAATCGGGGACCTTTGTGGGGGCCTTCCATGCCGGATGGCGCGGAGCCTCGGCCGGGATCGTTCCTTCAGGACTTCAGAAAATTTCGGGGGAATCCCGGGTTCCGGTGTCGGAGCTCGTGGTTGTTCTGGGGCCGGCCATCGGTCCCTGCTGCTACGAAGTGGGTCCGGAGGTCTGGGGGGCCGTCCGTTTGAAGACGCCAAGCTATACCCAGCGTGCGGAACGCACCCTCGACCTCTGGGGCCTCGTCACCCACCAGCTTCTCCTGGCTGGGGTCCCGGAAGAAAATATCGGGTGCATCTCTCTCTGTACCCGTTGCCATCCTGAGCTTTTCTATTCCCACAGGGGGTGGGGAAAGCTAAGGGGGAAACGCTCCATGCTGAACTATATCCGTCCGGCCAATGATGATCGGCACTAATGTCGAGGCTGTCCGGGTCCGTATGGCCGAAGCCGCCCGGAAGGCCGGGCGAGAGACCCTTCCCCGGCTCGTGGGCGTGACAAAAAAACGTTCGCTTGAGGAAATCCGGGAGGTGGTCCGGGCCGGAGTGTTTCACCTTGCGGAAAATCGATGGGAGGAGTGGGATACCAAATGCAGGAATCTGGATGCCGGAATCTCCTGGCATTTTCTCGGAACGATCCAGAGCCGGGGCCTCCGGAAGTTTTACCGGCCGCTTTATCGGATTGACTCCTTGGACAGCCTTCCCCACGCAGAGCTTCTTGCCACCCTGTCCGGCCAGCAGGGAGGGAGGCAGGCCGTTCTTCTCGAGGTGAATTTTCTCCGGGAGCCCGGGAGGGCCGGGTATCTCCCCCAAGATATCGAACAGGAACTTGAGATGGTTGCCTCCCTTGACGGACTCGACATTCAGGGACTCATGGTCATGGGACCGGTTCCAGAGCCTTCCGGCAACACGGACCGGACACGCAGGGTCTTCGAGGAGGCCAGGGATTTCTGGACAAGACTCAAGGGGGGCTGGCCCTTCCTCGAAGAGCTCTCCATGGGGATGTCCGAGGATTTCGAGGAAGGGATCAGGTGCGGTGCCACGGAGGTGAGGATCGGCCGACTTCTCTTTGAGGGGGGACGCGTGTGAAGGACGCCCGTAAGTCAGGGAAAAAAAACCCTAAAAACCAGAAAAACGGTCTTGTGCCGGGATCCTTCGCTCAAGGGGATGATCCCCAAACGGTCTGGGTGGTCGGCGGCGGACAAATGGGCGGGGTGATTGTCCGCCATATGGCGGGTCAACGCCCGGGAATCAGACCTTCTGTCGCCGTTGTCGACCCCAGCCCCGAAATCCTTAAGACCATGAAGCAGGAAGGAATCGAGGCCGATGCCTCCCTTCCGGGAATGATGAGAAAGGGAGGAAGTCCTGACCTGGTTGTCCTTGCGGTCAAGCCCGGCATCTTCCAAAAGCCGGATTCCGAAGTGGCGGGAGCCCTGTCCGGGCTTCCGCCGGGGATCCTTGCGATATCCGTCATGGCGGGCGTCTCCCTGTCCCACCTGAGGGACAGGGCTCCGAATCTCCGGTGGATACGGGTCATGACAAACCTCGCCCTTTCGGCGGGGAAGGGCATGACTCTGCTTGCCGCATCCCAAGATGTGTCACATCATGAACAATCCTTCGTCTACAGCCTTTTTTCAGGAATGGGACGGGCCCTCTGGCTTCCCGAGGACTCCTTCGATGCCGCGACCGCCATTGCAGGTTCGGGCCCGGGCCTCCTGGCCCTTGTCGCCGAAGCTCTTGCCGATGGTGGAGTCCGGGAAGGACTCTCCCGGGAAACGGCGACTCTCCTTGCCTCCTGGGCCCTTCTGGGAACGGGAACGCTCCTTACGGACAGGGGGCACTTGCCGGAATTGCTGAAAGCCAGGGTCGCATCCCCGTCCGGAACGACAATCGAAGGGTTGGCGGTCCTTGAAAGACAGGGCGTCCGGGGCGCAGTCATCGATGCAGTGAGTGCCATGGCAGCCCGTTCACGGGAAATTTCCCGCAATCTCTAGACTGAATGACAGGAGGATCCCATCGGCCTTTTCAATACTCTCCTCAACTTGTTTACCTGGATTGTCATCATACGCGCCCTCCTCTCCTGGGTGCACCCCGATCCGAACAATCCCATCATCAAATTCATGGATTATATAACAGAGCCGTTCCTCCATCCGATCCGCCGGCTCGTTCCCCCGGAAAAGATGGGAGGGCTTGATCTGTCTCCATTCATCCTGATCCTCATCATTCAGGGGATCGAACGGTTCATCTACTGACCTCCCCAAGACCCGCAAAAGGGTCCGAATGACAGAAAGGAGCCCGAATGCTCGACCATACGAAGCTCAATGATCTTCGTGCCCGCGAGTTTGGAAAAAGCCTTCGCGGTTATACGCCGGGAGAGGTGGACGACTTCATCGAAAAGCTCCTCTTCGAAGTCGGCGAGCTTGTCGATACGATCGGGGTTCTCACCCAAAAGCTCAGGGATGTCGAAGGTGAAAGGGAGGAGTTGAAAAAACACGAGGAGCAGCTTGCTGCGACCCTTGTTGCGGCCCAGTCCACCGCGGAAGAGTGGAGGGCGATCGCCAAAAAGGAGAGCGAGCAGATCGTCCGGGAGGGGCATTTAAAGTCAGAGGAAATTCTTCAGCATGCCCAGAAGGAGGCCGAGGACCTTCTCCGTCAGGCCAGGGACAAGGCCCGGTTCGAGGAGGAAACGCGTTCAAGGCTTACCCATGAGACCTCCCTCACCGTTTCCCGGCTGAAGGGAGAGTTGGCCTCACTTAAGGAGGCCATGGAACGGTGGGAGCAGGGGATCATGAGAATAACCGGAAACCCTGATGCGACACACAAAGAAATCCTCCCCTGATCCGGGTCCCGGGTCCCGGAAAAAGGCGCCGGAAAGATGGCGCCTTTTAATGAATGTCCGCCCCGGCCAATCAAGAATCTCCCTCGGGTTTGAGGAAAGGGGATGGATTCTTGGGGTCCGGGAGCCTGCCAGGGAAGGACGCGCCAACCATGGAATCGCAAGAGCATTGTCGGATTTTCTTGATGTCCCCCTCTCCTCCGTATCGATCGTCAGGGGGGAGGGAAGCCGGATCAAGTTGATCGAAATTGCCGGGATGAGCGAGGAAGAGGGGCTCAGACGACTGAGAAGGGTATTACAGTCCTCTTCGTCATGATTTCCCGCCCTGGTCCGGACTGGATTAAAGAGACACACGGATGTGTGTGTGGAATCAGTCGAAGGTGACGGTCTCGTTTCTGATTTCATGGCCATCGTCGATACGCATCTTGATGGTGATGGAATAGACGGGAGAGCCGCCGAGCCAGAAGGCGCGTGATGTCTCCTCCTTGGGTGCAAGAGGTTCGAACATCAGATAGGCGGGGGGGAGTTTGAGTGGAACCTCCGATCCATTTCCAATCTTGTAATGGGCCCCCAGCATCTGGAGTTTGATGGGGGCTCCCTCAACCGTGTATTTCATGTAGGCCACGGAAGGGGAGAGGAGCATGGAGATGTTGAGTCGCCATCCCTCACCCTGGATGCTCTTGAAGGTTGTCCGGGTGCTGATGCTTCGCTGGGAGACGATCTTGTGAGGCTTTCCCAGGGGGCCGGCCTTGAACCCGATGATGGACCCGCCGATTCCTGCCACGAGAAGAAGTCCGATGACGATATAAATGGCAATGGTGACCGGGCTGAAGCCCTGCTCTTCCTTCGGGCGTGACGGACTGTAAAGCTCCTCGTATTCCGTGGGAGCTTTATCGGGAGAGGCTTCCGGAGCGCCTTGTTTTTCTGAGGCCGATCTTCTGGGACCACCTTCCGGTCCTGCGCCTTGTCTTGGTGCGGTCATGGACAGAAACTCCTCGGTTCTTCCGGGCCTTGCCGGCCCCTGCAATGTGGATGGCAGGACCGGTCAAACACATCTTTTAATTTTACTTCATGAACCCGGTTTGGGGCAAGAATCACCGAGGGAATGCTGATTCAGGAGCGGGAGGGCCTTCTTCCATCCGGACATCGGCCCATTGGCTGATCCCTTGGGGGCAGGCCTCCTGGTCGATCCAGAATTCGGAGGGGTGCAGCCGCACTTCCGCCTCCTTCAGGACCCACTGGGTGGGCAGATTGCCTTGAGGGTTGAGGACGGTGGCAAGAATGTCGTGTTTTTCCTTCCCTGTCACAAGGAAAATTCTTGCCCCTGCTTCGGCCAGTGTCCGGTAGGACAGGGAAATCCTGGCGATTCTCCCGGGAACTGGGGGGACGGCAAGAACCACCCGATGCCGGTCTTCTTCCGGAGACGTTCCCGGAAAGAGGCTGGCCGTGTGTCCGTCGGGTCCGACCCCGAGAAGGGCGATATCCAGGGCAGGTGGGTGAGGGAGAGGAGTCCCAAGAGCCTCCGCGAGAACCTTTTCGTATCTGAGGGCTTCCCGTTCAGGGTGGGGATTTTCCCCCTGGATTCTGAAAACGGATTTCTCCTGAATTTTTCCAGGAATAAGGAGAGTCTCCCGCGCCATCCTGTAATTGCTCTGGTCGCTCTCAGGAGGAACGCACCGTTCGTCGGAAAAAAACCAGCGAATCCGGGATTTGGTCTCCTCGGGCCAGGAGGCTATCTTTTTTGACACGGCCCTGAAAAACGGGATAGGGGTCTTGCCTCCCGAGAGGCCGATCGAGACGACACTCTTTTTGACGAGAAGCCCCTCGACTCTCTCGAGAAAGCTGTCCGCTCCTTTTTCAGTCCAGGCGGATAGGGAGGGGAATACACGAACGAGAACGGTAGGAGAAGCATCTTCGAGCTCGGTGAGTCGGGTCATCGGAATCTCCCTCGATTTTAGGACCCGGGAACACTTCGTGAGGCCAGCTGGCAGGCCCCCAGAAGTCCTGTTTCCGGGTTGTTGACGATATGGACCGGGATTTCCGAGAGAAGCGTCCTGTAGCGGCCCTTGTTGACAAAATGGGCCATGAAGGAGGATCTCAGGAGGAAAGGCTCGATCTTTCCGGGAATTCCCCCCGCCAGGTAGACGCCGCCGGTGGCCAGGGACTTGAGAGCCAGATTCCCGGCTTCCTGCCCCAGAAACCTGCAGAAGTTTTCGAGGATCATGGTGCAGAGTGGGTCATGTCTTGACAGGGCGGCATGGGTCAGGGCGGCAGGAATCTCCTCCTCCGAAAGGCCGGGGTCAAGCGGAAGACTTGCGGGAGGCTGTCCGAGAGTATGGAAATGATACAGATTTGCCAGTCCCTGGCCGGAAACGACTCGTTCACAGCTGACATGTCCGAACCGCGACCACAGGTGGGTGAGAAGGGGGATATCGGAAAGGGATTCGGGGGCCCAGTCCGCATGGCCTCCTTCAGTCGGAATGACAAGGGGGCCCTGCTCGGAGGGAATCAGGATCGATTCACCAAGGCCCGTCCCGGGGGCGACCACGATCCTGGCTCCCTGGGGATCGGGTCGCCCCGTATTGAGGAGGGTGGTATCTTCCTCTCCCAGAAGGGTGGTGCCCCAGGCGGTGGCCACGAGGTCATTGACAAGGCGGATATTTATTTTCGGAAGTTTCAGAAGTTGGGCCAGGGTGTCTGTTTCTACGACCCAGGGGAGGTTGGTGGTCTGGCACCTGCCGTTCACGACGGGGCCGGCGATTCCAAAGGCTGCACTTGCAAGGGAGAAGCTTTTGGAATAGTCGGATCGAAGGGTTTCAAGAAATTCTTCCAGGACCTTTTCAAGGGAGTTATAGTTTCTGGAGGGGTATTCCTTCTTGAAAACCTTTCCGGGGCTCTTGTCCACCCCTTTGTTTTCCGGAAGAAGAGGAAAACACCCCAGGAGGGTTTTTGTCCCTCCGATATCTCCGGCAAGAATCATCCTGGGATGAAGGGTCGGGGCCGGAGATCCGGCAAAAGAATCAGCCACTCTTCCTCCTTCTCCACGAATTCTTCTTCGGAACTCGGGTTTCAAGGTTAGTTGCCCTTCGGACAACGAGCAGTGCCGCCGTTTTCCTTGACAGGGACTGGCCCGGATAATATGATCATAGAATGTTGCGGCATTAATGTCATCCATCTTCGTTCCGTCCGCAACCAAACAAGAGACCCATGCCTTGAATCCCCAGAATGAAAGGCACCCAATCCCATGGCGATCCCTCTCCAGCAAGCCCTGAAAGTCGGGGCATATGTCATGCAGAAAAAATGGAAGAAAGAAGAGAAATATCCTCTCGTCCTGATGCTCGAACCCCTATTCCGATGCAATCTTGAGTGCGCCGGATGTGGCAAGATCCAATACCCGGAAGAAATCCTTAAGAAGAGGCTGACTCCGGAGGAATGCTTTCATGCGGTTGAAGAATGCGGCGCCCCTGTCGTCACCATTGCCGGGGGAGAACCCCTCATCCATCCTGAGATCGTCGAGATCGTATCGGGGATGATCGAGCGCAAGAAGTTCGTCTACCTTTGCACCAACGGCATCCTCCTCGAGAAATACATCGACCGATTTTCGCCCTCCCCTTACCTGACCTTCAGTATCCACCTCGATGGTCTCCGGGAGACGCATGATCGCCTCGTGTGCCGGGAGGGGGTCTTCGAAATGGCCGTCAGGGCCATCCGGACCGCCACCGCCCGCGGCTTTCGCGTGACCACGAACACCACCGTCTTTGAGGGAGAAGATCCCGCCGAAATCCGGAAATTTTTCGACTATGTGAAGGAGTTGGGAGTGAACGGGATGATGATTTCCCCGGGATATTCCTATGACTGGGCTCCGGATCAGGAACACTTTCTGAAGAAGGACCGGACCCGCAACCTCTTCCGGATGATACTCGCCGATCGGGCCGGCAAGGGCTGGAACTTCAATCACAGTCCCTTTTACCTGGATTTTCTGGAAGGGGAAAGGGATTACGATTGCACTCCCTGGGGAAGCCCGAACTATTCGGTTCTCGGATGGCAGCGTCCCTGTTATTTGTTGAACGAAGGTTATGCCGCCACCTTCAGGGAATTGATGGAAGAGACCGACTGGAGCCAATACGGACCCTCTTCTGGCCACGCCAAGTGCCGGGACTGTATGGTTCACTGTGGTTTCGAGCCCTCTGCCGTGGGAGATGCCACCTCCTCGATCAAGAATACCCTCCGTTCCATTTCCAGTCTCCTTCCGGCCGGTTGATTCCGGGAGGAAGGAGCCCGGATGTCAACATATGTGGTGGGTGATCTGCACGGTCAGTTTTCGCTTTTGCTCGATCTTCTGGGAAAGATTCTCTTCGATAAAAAGCAGGATCGGCTGATCGCCGTCGGAGATGTGCTGGACCGGGGATCCCGGGTCGGCGATCTCCTCTTGTTTCTCCATGAAGCCTCCCAGGAGGGATGGTTCCATTCCGTCAAAGGAAATCATGAGGAATCATTCCTGCGTGTCCGCGCCGGGGAACCCCTCTCCTGGTACACCTCTCCCGAGTTCGGTGGCGGTGTCACCCTGTCCTTTTTCCAGGGCCTAGGGGCGCAAAACGCCCGGCTTTTGGAAGATTGGATCGGGTCCTGGCCCCTTGTCTGGTCCAACGAACAATCAATCGTGGTTCACGGAAGTCTTCCTTCTGTTCCGGGAACAACCCTGGGAGACCCTGATCTCTGCGAAACCCGGATCTCGTGGGGCGGGGGAGGTCACGAATGCCTGGATCTCCGGCCTCCGAATCTTTACCCTTCCTGGGATGGCCGTCTTGTTGTCTCCGGGCACACGATCGTCCGCAAGGCCGGCTTCTGGAAGGAAGGGATTGCGATGGTGGATACGGGGGCTTTCAGGACGGGCATCCTCTCCGCCCTTTGTCTGGAGACAGGCCAGTTCCACAGGGTGTCGGGAGCTCCAGCCTAGAGGCGGGTGTCAGGCTTCCGGCGGGCTCGCAAGAATTCGCCGTGCAGTTTCGATCCCTGAGGTGAAGCTTTGGGAGACTGAAACCCCTGATAGATAAGCTCCGGCCAGGTAGAGTCCGTTTGGAAGAGCCTGGGCTATCCTCTCGATCCGGCTCCGGTGGCCGGGGGTGTATTGGGGAATGGCGCCTTCCCACCGCTGAATGCGGAGAAAGTCCGGCTTTCCCTTTGTTCCCAGGATTGTCTCAACTTCCCGTCCGACGATTTCGATCAGGTCCTCATCAAAGGCAAAGGCCAGCTTCGGATTCGACATTCCTCCGGCGAAAACCGTCAGGAGGACCTGGCCTTCCGGAGCCTTGTCAGGAAAAAGAGAGGACGAAAAGAGAATCCCCAGAATTTTCCGCTTTTCTCTGGAGGGGACAAGCAACCCGAATCCATCAAGTGGGTGGTCCACATTTTTCCTTGAAAATCCCAGAGAGATCACCGCAATCGGGGCATAAGGAATTTCTGTCATCGGACCAATGGCTTCGGGGCAGATCTCCTGCAAAAGTTCCGAGGACTGGATCGCGTTTCCGGCAAGAACCACATAACGGGAATGGAGGTAATAGGTCTCCTCGTCAAAGAGAAGCGCTGTCCGGAATCCGTTTGGAGTCCGGGTGATTCCGATGACGTCGGCATTTGTCCCGGCGTCGGTGCCAAGAAGCTCCGAGAGGGCCCCTGGAAGTCGGCCCATTCCTCCCTGGAAGGAAAAAATGGAACGGGTGAGGGGGGATCGAGGGGGTTTGGGACCGAACTGCATGGCCACGGCTCCCCTGAGGATCGATCCGTAGCGGTCTTCCATCGCGGTGAGACGGGGAAATGTGTCTTCCATGGAGAGAATCTCGGGACTCGAGGCGTAGACCCCCTTCACAAAAGGATCGATAATCCAGTCGAGAAAATCGGGTCCGAAACGACGTTCGACGAACTGGGCGACAGTTTCTATGGCCGGATCTTCGGGAAAGGTTGGGTCGTAGGGAGGGATAAAGGCTTCCCGGAGAACTCGCATTTTGCCCAAGACTGAGAGAACGGGAGTTGTGATTCCTTCCAGGATTGACCCGGGAAGCGGAACGGGTTTCCCCTCCTTCAGGATAAAACGCCTTTTTCCGGCGCGGCCGGCCAGGACTGCCTCCCGCTCGAGCCCCGTTTGATGGATGTATCCGAGCAGAGGGTCTTCAGGTCTCAGGAAAAGACTGTTTGGGCCTGTTTCTATCCGGTATCCGGCTTCGTCGAGCGTCCGTATGACGCCCCCTAGCCGATCGTTCCTCTCCACGAGGCGGACAGTCCGGCCGTGACCTTTGAGATGGACGGCGCAGGCCAAACCTGCGATCCCCCCTCCCACGACAAGAGTTTCGATATCATTCGCTGTCAATCTATTCTCCATCCGGGTCTTGGGCTGGTTGTCGGGAGCAGTTGAACAGGCCGGATAACTTTAAACGCTCGGAGGGACAAGGTCAATATTGGGGTGTTGTCCGGCAAGGCCCCTGGGTGTCCCGGGGGCCGGATTTTGTTATAATCGGGAGACTTCAGTCCTCTGACCTCAATTTGAGAATGCTTTCCGGTCGTTCTCCCCTTTTTTTGGGACAGACATTCATTTACAATAAAAAGAATTTGGATCCGGACCGACGCATTCTCAGCGTCGCCGGAAGATGATGTTCCCGAACAAAAATCATTCCCAGGAAGGAAAAAACGCTGATGGATGTCCTGATTGAGCCTCTCGAGGGTGCCCAACGAAAATTTCGGGTTGTCTTCTCCGACGAGGATGTGCGTACGAAGGTGGAAAAGGAAATTCGGTCTGCCATCAAGGACCTGAAGGTTCCGGGTTACAGGGTCGGGCATGTTCCCGCTTCCTATATCCGCTCTCGTGCCCCGTTTCTGGCCTCAATCCATGAATCCGTGACCGAGGCGCTCCGTCAGTCTGCAATCGACGCACTGGTTAATGAAGATTCCGGAACGGTTGTCTTTCTGGATCCGGAACCCTTTTCGGTGACGGGAGAGCATGAAAAGTCCGGGATAACCGTTTCCGGAACCCTTGAGTGTTTTTCCCTTCCTGAAGGATTTGTCTGTGAAGGGATCTCTCTCTCGCCCGAATCCGCCTCAACGGTGACCCGGGATGAAATCGAGAGGGAAACCGAATCCCTTTCGAAACGGGCCGGAACCCAGTTCAAGCAAGATCTTCCCGAAGAGACGACGATCGAAGAAGGGGATCTGGTCTCTTTTTCCTTTTCATTCACCCATCCCGATACCGGACTTCCATACGAGAACAGGCAGACGATTAATGTGGGGGACCCGTCCCATCCGGAAGCCCTGACCCGTTCCTTGATTGGAAGGAAGGTTGGAGAATCCTTCTCGGAACGCCTTCCTTTCAATATTCCGGCCAAAAAAAAGGGAGACAGGTCCCGGGTGGAAACTCTTGACTCCCAGATCCGCATCGAGAGCCTGAAACGTATCGAGCCGGCGACACGGGAGGAGCTTTTCAAGGCCCTGAGTGCCGGGCAGGGGGAAGAGGCCGACCGGGGAACCTTGGAGGATCTTGTCGAAAAAAGGATTCTGGAGCGAAAGGTTTCGGAAGCCCTGACCCGAAAGCTTGAAGAGCTGGTTCTAGAGGTTCTCTCCCGCAATTCGATCGCGGTTCCTGAACGCAGGATTGCCCTTGAGATCGATCGCATGGTGTCGTCAGGGATGGCCGCCAATGAAATCGATAAGGAACAGGTTCGCCGGGATACCCTCTGGTGGTTCATCCTTGACGATCTTTCAAGGAAAATGGAGATTCAGCCCGACATGGGGCGCGTCGAGCAGGAATATCTTGCACTCGTTCGCCGGAGCGGAGACCCCGAAAAGAATGAATCCCGACGAAGGGAATATGTCGAACAGGCCTTTCTTTCGGCCCGCCGTCGGCTGACTGAGGAAATTCTTCTCAAACAATCCACTTTTTCTGGCTGGGATGAGTTTTTCGGCCCCGATGGGCTGCTCCAGAAGCTTGGATGGAAATCTTTTGGTGTTCGTCCTGAACCGCATGATACCGCCTCCCATGACCACCACGACCACGATCACGAGCACGAGCATGACCATGGTCACCACCACTGAAACAGGAGAGATCCCCAAGGTCCTGTCCACTTTCTGATCATTCATCAAAAAGGAACGTTCATAATGCTGATACCGATGGTAGTAGAACAGACAAACAGGGGAGAGCGCGCCTATGACATTTATTCCCGCCTCCTCAAGGACAGGATCATCATTCTCGGAACTGCAATCGACGACAATGTGGCAAATCTGGTCATTGCCCAGATGCTTTTTCTGGAATCTGAAGACTCAGCGAAGGATATCAATCTGTATATCAATTCTCCGGGAGGAATTGTCACGGCAGGCCTCGCAATTTATGATACGATAAAATTCATCAAGCCTGATGTTTCGACCATATGCATCGGTCAGGCTGCCAGCATGGGAGCCTTTCTTCTGTCGGCCGGGACAAAGGGAAAGCGCTTTGCACTTCCGAATGCCCGGATCATGATTCATCAGCCGATGGGAGGATTCCAGGGTCAGGCAACGGATATAGAGATTCATGCCCGGGAAATTCTTAAGCTCAAGGCCGACCTCAACAGGATGCTTGCCGACCATTGTGGTCAGCCGATCGAGAAGGTTGCGCTGGATACAGACAGGGATTACTTCATGTCCTCAGTGGAGGCAAAGGACTATGGCCTGATCGATTCTGTCATTACGGCCCATCGTCCGGAAGGCAAGACCGGGTCAGTATAATCTGTAATTTTTTGTAAGCGAGGATGCGATGGCAGGAAAAGACCGAAAGGATAAAAACAATGTCGGGGAAAATGGGGTCGCCTGTTCCTTTTGTGGAAAGAGCCGCGAGGACGTGCGACGCCTGATATCCGGCCCGGGTGTCTATATCTGTGATGAATGCATCGAGCAATGCTCCGCGATCATTTCCGAGTCCTGGGAGGAAGAGCAGGAAAAGGTTTCCGCTCCCAATCTCATGAAGCCTGCTGAAATCAAAAAAGCCCTCGACCAGTATATCATCGGCCAGAATCGGGCCAAGAAAATTCTGTCTGTGGCGGTCTACAATCATTACAAAAGGGCCCGTGCGAACAAGATTGCCGAAGAAGTCGAACTTCAGAAGGGCAATATCATCATGCTGGGTCCGACAGGAACGGGCAAGACGCTTCTCGCCCAGACCCTGGCCCGCATTCTCGATGTCCCCTTTGCTATTGCTGATGCCACAACTCTCACTGAGGCCGGCTATGTGGGAGAAGATGTTGAAAATATCATTCTGAAGCTTCTCCAGGCCGCCGACTATGATGTTGAGAAGGCCGAATGGGGGATTATCTACATCGATGAGATCGACAAGATAAGCCGAAAGTCCGAGAATCCCTCCATTACGAGGGATGTCTCGGGTGAAGGGGTGCAGCAGGCCCTTTTAAAGCTTGTCGAAGGGACGATTGCGAATGTCCCTCCCCAGGGAGGCCGGAAGCATCCTCACCAGGAGTTCATCCAGGTCGATACGACGAACATCCTCTTTATCTGTGGCGGAGCCTTTGTCGGTCTCGATTCGATCATCTCCCAGCGTCTTTCGAGGAAAACCATGGGGTTTGGGGCGGAAACCTCCCCTGCCCAGGACAGGACCCTCTCCGGGAAGCTGCTGATGGAGGCCCGTCCGGATGACCTTTTGAAGTATGGAATCATTCCCGAGTTTATTGGCCGTTTTCCGGTCATGGCCATTCTGGAGGATCTTGATGAGGCGGCCTTCCTTCAGATTCTGACGGAACCGAAAAATGCCCTTGTCAAACAGTTTGAAAAGCTGTTTGCCATCGAAAAAGTCAAGCTGCGATTTACGGAAGGGGCTCTCAAGGCTGTGGCCCACAAGGCCTTTACCCAGAAAACAGGAGCTCGGGGCCTGCGTGCAATCCTTGAAGAGGTGATGCTTGACCTGATGTATGAAATCCCGTCTCTCCAGAATCTCTCGGAGGTCATCATCTCAGAGGCGACCATCAACGAACGCGAGGCGCCGACACTGATCTGGGGGGAGAAGAAAAAGGATGTTTCCGAACCGGAGAATAATCGTGGATCGCTTTCTGCATGAAAGGTTAAAGATCCGTGGTTACTTCTTCGGAGAAGGGTTCTCTTTCGGCTGGATGGGGCGCTTCAACGTAAAAAGGATATCCGGGAAGGCCTGGGTATTCAGGGCCATGTGTGCAAACTTGACCACAAAGGATGTGGGACCCTGGACAAACCTGGGAAACAGAAGAATCCCCGTGCGCTCATATCCCGGGAACAGTCTGGCTGACGGAATGTAGGTCATGCTGATCAGTTTCCTTGCGATTCTGATCGGCTTGGCAGAGCCCAGGAAACCGTTTGAAACGGCGTCCTGGGCTTCGTCTGCACTCAGGGCGCGTTCAACCTGTTTTGGCCCCCTTTCAAGAAAAAAATCCATCGGATCGAAGTCAAGGTAGCCGGTGCCATTGTTTTTGATCGTGACGAGAAAGGCATTGAATTCAGCGCTCACCAGGGAGTTGTAATAAGGGGATCCCTTGGGAATGAAGCTTATGCTGAAGGAAATGCCGTTTAGGGTCTGGCTCGGAGGAATGACGACATAATTCGTGTCGACGAGATGGAACCCCTTCAGGTAAAAAAGGCTCGTGGCTATCCTGTTACCGATGGAGACGAGGATGATGATAAGGATGGCAACGATCAGGACGAGGGTATAATTGATCTTGGGCTTCAATAGAACAATCCTTCCTGTTAGAAAAACGTGAAAAATTTTCTCAGATCGCTGGCCGCAGGGACCCTTTTCTCGGTCGGTATTTTTTCAATCTTCCTTCTGGCCGGTTGCGCTCATTCCGGCAGCATTCATCCTTTTCGCTCACAAAAAGGGCTTCTCGCCCCTGTCGGCAATCCGGACTTTCTCGTTCCCGACCCCGTCTCCCTTTCCCTTTATCTGGGAGATGTCTTCAATTCCAGGAGAGAGGGGGGGACGGTCCTTTATGGTCATCGTCTGGAGGAAAAGCTCCACAAACTGATGGGAAGACAGGTTCTGGAAGTCTGCCAGACCCTTCCATGCTATGCCGACGCGGCCCGAAAACTGCACCTTAGTTTCATTCTATCCGCAACCATACGCAAGGATGATGAGCCTTCAAAATCGAGAGGAATCCTGACTCTGACGCGATGGTCAGTCGATCCGTTATTTCCGGAAATGACAGTTCCCCTGGTCTTTTCACTTGCCAACGGGAGACCTTCCTATGAAAGGCTTGTCGACAGAGCCGTGTCCAGTATGATGATCCGTGTCGAGGCTCGCTCCGGGTCTAAGAGGAAGAGATCCAGTTCCGGCAAGGCCGCCAATCTAAGGCGTCTGGTTGCCGAAGGGAAAATTGATCAGGCACTGAGACGGGCAGAGGCACTATTTCGCAGCCACTCAAACCATTCCCTGTCCCGGGAATTCTACTCGACATTGTACCGCCTTGAAATGAGTGCTGGCAAACCTGAAATGGCCCATATTGTGGGCGAGGCAGCGATCAGAAACCATCATGCCTCGACAGGACTGATTCTGCAAATGGCCAGCGATGCGTTGAGGACCGGCCACTTGAACAGGGAACGGAACATTCTCTATCAGGGCCTGACCCTCTACCCCGATAACCGGTTATTCTGGCAGCAGCTTGTTGTGGAATATATCCATAGAAAAGACTTTGCCCAAGCCTTCAGTGTCATTCGTATGTATGTCAAAAGGAATCCCCAGACTCAGGGCCATCCGCGCTTCCGTGGTGAGATCTATGCCTGTCTTGTGGGATTGGGAAGAGGAGATGAGGCTGACCTCTGGTTTCGGCGCTATATCCTAAAGACCAGGATGGGTCTGGCCACGCCCAGGCCCTATCTGGCCCATGCCATGATCAGTCGCGACTTGCAGAAGGGGGAATGGAGAGCCGCAGAGGAAAAGGCCCGGGGTCTCATCGCCATGGGGGTTCATTCAACCAGTCTGTACACCGACTGGATGACAGCCCTGGGAGCCAGCAATAATCCTATCGGGGAAGCCCGCGTGGCAAGGGAGGCCATCTCTAAAGGGTTCGCCTCCCGTTGGATTCGGGATCAGCTTGCCTATCTCGAGCAAAAGGGGTACTGATTTCCATTGACAATTCCAAATATTTTATCAGTCTTGAGGATTCTTCTGGCCCCGGTCTTTTTCGGCCTGGTGGCCTACAGGAACATGACATGGGCCTTTTGGGTCTTCTTTGCAGGCGGTCTGACAGACAGCCTGGATGGTCTTCTGGCCCGATTGCTGGATCAAAAAACCAACCTTGGAAAAACGCTGGATCCTGTGGCCGACAAGGTGTTCCTGTCATCCTCGGCCCTATGTCTTGGATGGTATGGAATCATTCCACGTTGGGTGGTCATAGTCTTTGTGACACGGGATATTCTCCTTGTCTCCGGAGTTGTTCTGTTAAAGCTTGTCGATAGTCCCATTCCTGTCGAACCCCACCTTCTCGGGAAGACGACGACAGGGTTTCAGGTGTTTTATATCGGGTTTGTCGTCATGCATATTGCGGGTGTGAAATTCAGTGCTCTTATTTTTCCATTGCAGGTCGGATCCGTGATATTTTCTTTCGTATCTGGTGGATATTATATTTTTCGTGGGCTTTCCTGGGTCCAGAAGGAAAAAAATGGAAGCAATCGAAGCGCATGATCAAGCGAATGACACCAAGGTCTCTTCCGGCCTTTTGATCAAGGAGGTCTTCCCCGGGAGCCCGGCCATGGAGGCGGGGATCGAAGTGGGAGATCGCCTTGTCTCCATTAATGGATTTGTTCTCAGGGACCTGATTGATCTCGAGTTTTGTCAGTCCGACTCCGAAATATTGCTGGAATACAGAAGCCGGGGGCAGCGCCATCACGTCGAAATAGAAAAGGATCCCGATACATCTCTCGGGATCGTCGTTGACCCGCCTCCCATTCGTCGCTGTCCCAATGACTGTGCCTTCTGCTTTGTCGACCAGATGCCGGAAGGGGCGAGAAAATCCCTTTATATTCGCGACGAAGACTATCGCTACAGCTTTCTGTACGGGAATTTCATCACGCTGACCAATCTCTCCGAGAAGGATTTCCTGAGAATCC
Source organism: Nitrospirota bacterium (assembly GCA_021828525.1). Taxonomy (GTDB): domain Bacteria; phylum Nitrospirota; class Leptospirillia; order Leptospirillales; family Leptospirillaceae; genus UBA4572. The sequence continues at coordinate 22,617 of JAJZGM010000002.1, forward strand.
TGGAGCAACGTCTGTCCCCCCTTTATATTTCCGTTCATGCAACGCCGTTGGATATCCGCCGCAAAATACTCAAGAACGAAAAGGCCCCGGACATACGACCACTCCTCAGGCGTCTTTCTGACGGGGGGATTACCCTGCATACCCAGATCGTCCTGACTCCCGGCATAAACGATAAGGAAGTTCTTGAAAGGACCTGGAGCGACCTATTGGAACTCTACCCGGGGGTTGGATCCCTGGCCGTTGTTCCTGTGGGCCTGACCGCCCACAGGGAGGGATTGCCCGATCTTCCGATGATCGACAAGATTTATGCGTCGAGGATGCTGAAAGTCCTTGCGTCCCTGCAAAAGGCCTCCATGGAGAAAATCGGGGATCCCTTCATATTTCCAGCGGATGAGTGGTACGTCCTTGCTGGCCGCTCTTTCCCATCGCTTTCGCGCTATGGATCATTACCCCAGCTGGGAAACGGGGTCGGACTTGTCCCACTCTTTCAGCGCCAATGGAAAAAGGGAATCAGGGCCCTTCGTTATCCTCCTCCAGATCGCCTGGTCCTTGTGACCGGGATGGCATTTTCCCCGTATCTTCGGGAGCTGACCTCCCTCTTTGAGAAGTCCTGGAAAACGGAAAATGAAGGAGTGACGGTCCTTCCGGTGCTCAACAGGTATCTGGGTCCGAGCGTGACGGTGGCCGGTCTTCTGTCATCGCGTGATATCATTGCGGCTGTTCAGGCCAACCGTCTACCGGAAGGATCCTGTCTTTGCATTCCGGATATTTGTCTTCGGGAAGGAACGGATATTCTGATCGACGACGGGTCCATTGCGGAGATCGCCAGCCGGACCGGATTGAAAACTGTCGCTGTTCCCTCTTCGGCCCGGGAATTCGTGCACTGGATGCGTGAAATTTCAGGAGAGGGGACCCTAAAGGAGGCTTCAGCCTGATGGCGACAAATACTTTGTACCTTCGAACTCCGGCTAAGATCAATCTGTCCCTTGTGGTCTTGGGAAAGCGACCCGACGGTTATCACGAACTCCTGACCGAGATGGTCATGATCGATCTATATGATGACCTGCTCCTTGAGAGAACCACCGATCCGGGACTCCATCTTTGCCTTTCCGGGAGACCTGTTGACGGGGACTTGGCCAGTAACCTTGTCCTCAAGGCCCTGTCTCTTTTGTGGGAGGCTGTGAAGAAAAAAGGTCTGAACCCGTCAGGGGGATTTGCCGCAGAGCTTACCAAGAGGATCCCTGTGGGGGCCGGTCTGGGAGGAGGCTCCTCCAATGCTGCGATTTCTTTATGGGGAGCTAACAGGCTTCTGGGGAATCCACTTTCTGTTGACGAATTAAGAGAAATTGGGCGCGGTCTTGGGTCCGATGTTCCCTTTTTCCTGGGATCGCCAAGAGCAATGGGAGTCGGACGGGGCGATCTCCTGATTCCCCTCCCTCCCCCTGAACCCATGGTCATCCTTCTCTGGAATCCGGAAATCCCCTTGTCGACGCCCTCTGTTTACAAGGCCATCGATCCATCCTCCCTAGAGTTCAGGGGGACGGTCGAATTGACAGAAAAAGAGCGTTCTAATAGAATTGGTAGTCTTTTGAAATTTGGCAATCTTGTTAATAGCCTTGAGAAACCGGCAATCGGACTTTGTCCCCAAATTGGCAAGGGAATAGAATTTCTTGAGAAAATCAGGCCAGGGAATGTCCGGATGACCGGGTCGGGTCCAACGGTCTTTGCCAGATTCCCTGGGCGAGAACATGCTCTCGACGTGTCAAGGGAAATGAAGGCCGAACTGGGGGGATGGGCAGGAGTGTTCAATCTCCTTGTGGAGGCCCCTGTCCCCGGAATGTGAGCCTTTTTCAATGCGAGAGATCGTAATATGTTTTTTTGAAAGACTTCTTGGGGCGTCGACAAGCGGCAAGTCACGAGATTTTGGATCTCGCATTCCCAGGTTCGAATCCTGGCGCCCCAGCCAGCTTGTAGATCAGTCGCATGGTCTTGGTATTCGCGGAATGTTTGCTGTCATGGCGGTTAGGGGAAGATAATTCCGCTTGCTGAGGAGGCTCGATACGGTCGTGAGGGAAATCAAGATATTTTCTGGAAACGCCAATATCGCCTTGGCGCAGGAGATTGTTTCTTACCTTAAGGCTCCTTTGGGAGTCGCAACCGTTGGGGCATTTTCCGACGGCGAGGTTCGGGTAAGGATTGATGAAAATGTTCGGGGAAACGATGTCTTCCTGATCCAGTCCCTTTCGCATCCTGTCAATACGCACCTGATGGAGCTCCTGGTCATGATTGATGCTGTCAAAAGGGCTTCGGCGCAGAGGATTACCGCTGTTATCCCTTATTATGCCTATGCGCGCCAGGACAGGAAGGATCAGCCACGGGTTCCGATCACCGCCAAGCTAGTCGCGGACCTGATCACCACTGCGGGTGCCTCCCGCATTCTGACCCTGGATCTACATACCGGGCAGCTGCAGGGATTTTTCAATATTCCGGTCGACCACCTTCACGGGACCCCGGTGCTGATCGAACCGTTGAAAAAGATGTCCGGCGAAAACCTCGTCCTGGTTTCTCCCGATGCAGGGGGAGTTGAAAGGACAAGAGTCTTTGCCAAGCGTCTTCAGGCTCCCCTCGCCATTATCGACAAGAGACGGGAAGGTCCAAATCAGTCTCAGGTGATGAATATCATCGGGGATGTGGCAGGGAAGACTGCCGTCATCCTGGATGATATGATCGATACGGCGGGAACGATTACACAAGGAGCCCAGGCTGCTCTCGATGCCGGAGCCAAACGGGTTGTGGCCGTGGCCACCCATCCGGTTCTTTCAGGAATGGCCCTTGAACGGCTGAACAAATCGGTGATAGATGAGGTCATTGTGACGAATTCCATTCCCATGGGCGGGAAGGATGAGGTCTGTCGCAAGCTACGGGTCTATTCGATCGCCCCCCTCCTGGGGGAGGCGATCAAGAGAATTCACGAAGATGATTCTGTGAGTTCATTGTTCATCTGAGATCTGTCGGAATCATCTGCCTGCGCATCCGGGGGCAGCATAAAAGGAGGAAGATGTGGATCACAGCAATCTGAAGGTCATGGTCAGGGAAAAGAACGGAAAGGGAGTGGCAAGGTCGCTTCGGCGAACCGGCCATGTTCCGGCGGTCGTCTATGGAGGGGGAAAATCAAAGTCCCTTTCAGTCTCGTTGAAGGATGTGGAAAAGGCCCTGCATACACATGCGGGAAGAAACGGCCTTTTCGACCTCGAGATCAATGACGGAAAGAATGTCCATAAAGCCTTGACCCTTGTCCGGGATATCCAGAGGGATCCTATCACCGGAAAAATCCTTCACCTGGATTTTTTTGAAGTGTCCGAAAAGGCCAAGGTCAGGAATCGGGTTCCCCTTGAAGTCGTGGGTGATATTCCTGCTGGGGTCAAAAAGGGGGGGATCCTGGACTTTGTGATCAGGGAGCTGCATGTCGAATGTCTTTCCTTTCAGATGCCGGACCATATCAAGGTGGATGTCTCCGGTCTCGACATCAACCAGACACTTCACGTGAAGGACATCGTCCTTCCACCAGGCGTGGCTGTCCTTGACGACGGAAACTCCGTGGCCATCCATGTCATTCCGCCAAAGGCCGAGGCCTAATCGGATTGACCGGTACAGGAATGGCCTGACGGGGCGGCGGAGGGGGGGGTTTGTCTTTTGTCATCATAGGGCTGGGAAATCCCGGACCGGAGTATGACGGGACCCGCCACAACGTCGGAAAGATGCTCCTGGACTTCTTTTCGGAAAAATACGGCATTCCCCTGGGGAAAAAACAGGGAAACATTATTTATGGGGAAGGCGTATGGCGCGGCCATCGTCTTTTGCTTGTTTTTCCGGTGACATTCATGAATCTGAGCGGGAAAGTCGTCCCCTGGCTTAGGTTGAAGGGGGCGGAAGATCCTTCGCAATGGCTTCTCCTCCATGATGATCTGGACACTCCTTTCGGAGTGGTCCGTTTCCGTGAGAAGGGAGGATCCGGCGGACAGCGAGGCGTCGAGTCCATCCTTGGTGTCGCCGGCTCGAAGGAAATTTCAAGGATCAAGGTCGGGATCGGACGACCCGCTTTTGTGGGAGCCGATATCAGCGATTATGTTCTTTCTCGGTTTTCAAAAGAGGAGAAAGAAAGGCTTCCGACCCTTTTTGAGAATGCCCTTGCCCTGACGGAAAAATGGCTGTTGGCAAGGTCTCGGCATTGACGGGGATGGTTGATTGGGTCTTTCCTGCGGTATAGTGGGGTTGCCGAATGTGGGGAAGTCGACGCTCTTCAATGCGTTGACGGCCGCAACGGTTCCGGTGGCCAACTATCCTTTTTGTACAATTGATCCTCATTCGGGTATCGTTCCTGTTCCGGACAAGCGCCTGGACAGGCTTGCCGAGCTGTACAGACCTAAAAAGGTGACTCCTGCCACGGTGGAGTTTGTCGATATTGCGGGTCTGGTAAAGGGGGCAAGCCAAGGGGAAGGGCTGGGGAACCAGTTCCTGGGACACATAAGGTCCGTGGATCTGATCGTCCATGTGCTCAGGGGGTTTCAGGACGGTGAGATTACCCACGTCCATGGAGAGGTCAATCCCGTTTCGGATCTTGAAGTCATCGAAACCGAACTTCTCCTGGCGGATCTTGCCTCGTTGACCACCCGTCTTCCGAAATTTGAAAAACAGTGGAAAACGGGGGGTAAGGAGGCCGAGGCCCAGAAAAGTCTTTTTTCCCTGATCTTGGAAGGACTTGAGAGCGGACGTCCGGCCAGGGAAATCTCTTCGGACTCCCTTGGCGATTCGTTCCGGCGGAGCCTCGGACTTCTGACCGACAAACCTGCGTTGTATGTGGCGAACGTCTCCGAGTCCGAAATTCATTCTCCATCCCCTCGGATTGAATCTCTGGAAAGGATTGTTGCGGAGAGGGGGGGAGCGCTCATTCCCATTTGCGCAAAATGGGAAGCCGAGATCGCTGAACTTCCGGCCTCTGAAAGAGCCGTTTTTCTCAAGGAACTTGGACTTGAGCGGTCCGGACTGGATCGCCTGGCCTTCGAGGGATACCGCTCCCTTGGTTTGGTGACCTTTCTGACAGCCGGAGAGATGGAAGTTCGTGCCTGGCCCGTCCTGAAAGGCACTTCCGCGCCGAGGGCCGCATCGGAAATCCATTCCGATATTGAAAGAGGGTTCATTCGGGCCGAGGTCATGCGTTATGAGGATCTCGACCGGCTTGGCTCTGAAAAGCTAGTCAAGGAGAAGGGGCTCCTTCGCCTTGAGGGCAAGGAGTATGTCATTCAGGACGGAGATGTCGTGTATTTCCGTTTTCATGTCTAGATGAATCGAGAGGTGGGTGCCAATGAATTTCTATGAATGTGTTCTGTTGCTGAAACCAACCCTTTCGGAAGAGGAATCCTCCTCCGTTGTGGGGAAATTCGAAAAAATCGTCGTGGAGAGGAACGGAACCGTCCATGCGGTTCAACATCTTGGAAAAAAGAAACTGGCTTATGAGCTGAAGAAAGAACGGAAGGCCGAGTATGTTATCCTATACATCGAATTGCCGAATGCCTCCGACGAGCTTGAGCTCGAACGCTCGGCCCGTCTTGATGAAAGGGTGCTCAAGAGCATGATCCTCAAACGGAAAAAACTTGTCATTCCCCAGACAGAGGGGCCTTCCGAACAGGCGACGGGGGCTGAATCTTCCTCAGAGGGTGTTTCTGAGGTTGAAGGAGCAGCAATTTGAGCAGCTTCAACAAGGTCGTTCTCATGGGAAATCTGACCCGGGATCCGGAGATGCGGGTCACGGGCGGAGGCATGTCCGTCGGGACCTTTACGCTCGCCATCAACAACCGTGTGAAGGGAAACGACGAAAAGGAAGACGTCAGTTTCATTGATTGCGTAGCCTTCGGTAAACAGGCCGACTTTGTCAAGGAATATCTGGGGAAAGGCATGCCGATCCTTCTCGAAGGGCGTCTCCAGCAGAACCGCTGGGAGCAGGAAGGGCAAAAGCGCTCGAAAATCGAAGTCATTGTACAGACTCTGACTTTCGTGGGCCCCCCCAAGCGCTCCTCAGGATCCGCTCCTGATTCTTCCCACCGTCAGGAATCCTATCCGGATCCGGGTGGAGATTTGATAATGGGACAGGGGGAATCAGACATTCCCTTTTAGAAAAAACGTATTCGTCACGTCACCGGGAACCGAATCAACGAAAGGAATTCAGGCATGGCAGGTCAGGCTCGTTCTTTCCAGAGAAAAAAGGTGTGCCGTTTTTGCACAGAAAACCTCCTCATCGATTTCAAGGATCAGGCCACGCTTCATTCCTACCTGACCGAACGTGGAAAAATCCTTCCGCGAAGACTGACAGGGACCTGTTCTCACCATCAAAGGGCGGTCTCAAAGGCGATCAAGCAGGCCAGGAATGTTGCATTTCTTGCCTTTGCCGAGGAAAGCTGAACTGAACACTCCGTTTCCCGTCGCACCATTCCTTTCGACGGTCTCTTTTTCGACGGCTCTTTATCTCTCCCTGCTTGCCCTGCCGCGAGTCGGAATACTTGTGGCCATGTTTTCCGGTGTTCCCCTTGTGCTGGCCCAGCTCCAATTTCCCTCCCAGCTTTTGGGAACGGGGGCCATGGTGACATCGGGGGGTCTCATTTTCCTTCTGGGATCACTTCTCCATAATCCGATTCCCGGTCTCCAGGTTCTGATCTATGTCGGATGGTGCGGCCTGCCGGCTCTTCTTACGGCAGAGTTCCTGCGAAGACAGGTCCGGGTTCTCCCGATGGTTTTTTCCACCTCATTTCAGATTCTTTTTTTTCTGGGTGGGGTCGCCTTTTTTCTCTATATGAAAACCAATGGCCAGATATGGACAGGAATTGCCCAGAGCATCCATGGGGCGGTCGATGTCGTCATGAACACGGCCATCAAAAATTCCCATTCGACCCTGAGTCCCGCCGACCAGGCCCGTCTTCTTTCCCTCGAACCACTCATTTACAGGACCTTCCTTGATCTTCTTCCCGGGCTTTTTGCCAGTCTGGCCCTCCTGACAGCCATCACCTTGTGGGCAACGAGTGTCGGGCTTCTTGAGAACCGGCAGCTATCTCCCGGACAGCCGGGGATTGATCGATGGGTTCTCCCCGATCATCTTATCTTTGCCCTGATTGCCTCCATGGCTCTTCTTCTCGTTCCGTCCTTCGAAATGCGTGTTCTGGGAACAAATCTCCTGATGGTTTTCGGAGTCCTCTATGTGGGACAAGGGACAGGAGTTTTGTTAAGCTATGTAAGAAAAAGAAAGCTGGGAGGATGGTTCTGGCTGGTTTCGGGAGTCTTCCTCCTCATTCAGCCGATGTTTCTCATGATTTTAGGACTGGTCGGCGTTATCGACATATGGGCGGATTTCCGGGAGCTCAGGGGAAAGCCGACGGGAGGAAACGGATCAGGTGAAAAAGGTCGATATGTGGAAAAGAAAATGGATGACCTGTCTGACGGGGATGGGAGCCATCGCGACTCTTTCCGCACTTTCAGCCTGTGTCAGTACATCAGGGGGTCCCGTCTCCTGGGGGCATTCCGGGGGAGCGCGTCCATACGGGGAAAAGTTCGGCCAGCCTGATTTTTCCGTCATGGAAGGCCGGGTCGGAATGACGGAGGTCGGACGGGCCTCCTGGTATGGGCCGACCTTTTATGGTAAGCGCACCGCCAGTGGAAGCATCTTCAGGAAGCATGCCTTTACGGCCGCTCACCGGACTCTTCCTCTGGGAACCATGGTCAGGGTGACAAATCTTGCCAATGGACGCTCCGTTGATGTTCTGGTCAATGATCGGGGCCCCTTTGTCTCGGGCCGGATCATCGATCTCTCCTGGGAAGCCGCCAACAGGCTGGAAATTATTGGCCCCGGAACAGGACTCGTCAAGCTGACCGTTCTTTCTGTCCCGGGCGGGGGTGGGCATCGCGGGACGGGGTATTACGCTGTGCAGGTGGCCTCCTTTACAAGTTACGACAAGGCCTTGCGATACAAGGAAAAACTTGGTCGTTACTCCCATATCAGGATCCAGCGGGCACATTTCGGCAGCCAGCCGGTCTTTCGTGTCCAGCTCGGGCAGTTCTCCAATCCCGGGAAGGCTCGTTCCTTTGCCCGGGAGGTGAAGGCGGAGCTCGGGAATGCCTTTATTGTTCAATCGGAATAAGACCCTTTACCATTTTTGAAAGGATTACGATGATGTCTGAATCAAAAATCGAAAATCTTGAAAAAAGGCTGACCCTCACCAAGGAAATGCTCCAGAAAAAAAAGGGGGAAGTCTCAAGCGAGACCAGAAAGGCGGATGGGGAACTCCGGCGTCTCAAAAAGATCGTCCGGAGAGTTGCCAACAAGAAGAGGAGACTCTCCTCTCCTTCCGTTAAAGGTGCCACTCCGAAAGAGAGCTGACATGCCGATGATCTGGGAATACCGCGTGGCTCCCATCAGCCGGGAACAAGTGGAGAACCAGCTTAATTTTCTGGGCGAGGAAGGATGGGAACTCGTCCAGATCATTGTCATGAACAGCCCGGAGATTCCCTATCAGGGGATCTTCAAAAGGATCAAGGCCTCCCGGTAATCCGTCAGGAGGCTATTGGGAGTTTTTGAGAATCAGCTTGCGGGTTTTCTGATCGGCGGTATTCAAAATCTTGATGGCGTCCTTGTCGAGATGGGCCAGTTTTTCGGAGGCCTGCTCAAGGTCTTGCGAAAGGGCTTCGATGTCGGAAGGCGAAATCCGGCTTCCCGGGGTCCCCTTAAGGTATTTTCTCGCCGAATCCACGGCAATCCGGGCCTCGCCGAAATTTTGGTCGAGAGTATCGTGAATTGCTGCCTCGATACTGGTTTCTGCCATGTGAAGATCAAGTGAACGATGTAGACGCTGGTAGGACTGGCTGAAGTTCTTTCCCTGCAAGTTGATCTGGGATTTGAGGGCGTCCATCTGGGACTTGAGGTCATTGACCTTGGCGCTGTCCTGTTTCATTCCCATGGAATAGGCCATGGCAATGGCCAGCACGATGACCATGGCTATCAGCAAATTTCTTATCATTATTTTACCCTTTGAGATCTGTGTTTGAGGGGAAGGGTGCCATCACAGGCTCCGATTGTATCATGCTGGAAAGAGGCTTCCTATGCAGTGTGAGATGAGACTTTCATGACGGACGGTCAAGGATGAAAAGGAAGATTCACTGGAATGAAAAAACTGTCGGGATTGTGAGTCTCGGGTGCCCGAAGAATGCCTCCGATACAGAACGCATGATCAGCGACCTTTCCGGAAGAGGATATTCGGTTGTTCCCGACCTCGGTGAGGCAGAAATCCTCCTCGTGAATACGTGCAGCTTTGTCACGGATGCGCGGCAGGAGTCGATCGACACCATTCTGGAACTCTCCCGGTACAAGGAGGAAGGAAAGGCGAAATTCCTGGTGGGGGCTGGATGTCTTGTCTCCCGTTACAGAGATCAGATGGGAACGCTCATCCCCGAAATGGATCTTGCCCTGACCACCTTCGATGAAGGACGATTGGGCGAGATCCTCGACGAAGTGGGAGGAATCGCCCCAACGGCCAAGCCTCTCCTGACATTTCCCTTGGCCGAATCTCGACTGACTCCCTCCCATCGGTCGTATGTCAAGGTGTCGGAGGGATGTGACCATCCCTGTACTTTCTGCTCGATTCCCCTTTCCAGAGGCGGACAGGTCAGCCGCCCTCAGGAGGATATTCTTGCCGAAATCCGTCACCTCTCCTCCCGTGGAGTGAAGGAGGTCACCCTCATTGCCCAGGACCTGACCCGTTATGGCCACGATCTGGGATTTTCCGAGGGACTGTCGACCCTTCTCGACCGCATTGATCGCGAGGGGGAAATTCCCTGGGTTCGTCTCCTCTATGCCTATCCCACCCTGGTCACGGAGACTCTCCTTAGGACGATCCGGGAATCGAAAAATATTCTTCCCTACCTCGACATTCCCCTTCAGCATGTCGATGAAGGCCTCCTGGGTGCCATGAAAAGACCGGGCAGCGTCGATTTCATGAAACGACTGGTTGACCGGATCCGTGACGCTGTTCCGGGGATTGTGCTTCGGACAACCTTTATCGTGGGCTTCCCCGGTGAGGGGGAAAAAGAATTCGAAGCCCTTCTCAGATTTGTCGAATGGGCCCGGTTCGATCACGTCGGGGTGTTTGCCTTTTCCCGGGAGGAGGGAACGCCTTCCTACAATCTTCCCGGCCAGGTTCCCCACAGGGTCCGGATGCGCCGGAGGAAGGACCTGATGGCCCTCTCCTCAAAAATTGCCCTGGACAAAAACCGGACCCTCGAAGGCATGATCTTGCCGGTTCTGATCGAAGGTCTCTCCGAGCAGTCGGATCTTGTCCTTTCCGGACGCATCAAGGGAATGGCCCCGGACGGAATTGACGGGGAGGTGCTGGTGCTTTCGGGGCAAGGCCGACCGGGGGACATTGTGGATTGCCGGATCGTGAAGGCCCATCCCTATGATCTCGAGGCATGGGAAATCGGCGTCCCGGAGCCGGAGCAGTAAACAGTCAAGAGGCTCCGGGGGGGGTGAGGGCAGAATTCTAGGACTTTTGTACTATGGTGCGAGAGGGGGGACTTGAACCCCCACGGGGTTACCCGCCAGATCCTAAGTCTGGTGCGTCTGCCATTTCGCCACTCTCGCAATGACAGCCTTGTATTCTAGGAGGTTTCGTTTCCTTTGACAATTGCAGGAAGGAAAGGGTTCCGCCTTTTTCTTCTCCTATTCTCCCTGGGAAACAGCCTCTTTGCGGTCCTCCTCTACGCCCTGACACGCCCCTCCCTCTCCACCCCCCTTTTTGAATTTCCCCTTCTGGCAAGCCTTCATGCCCTGGTTCTCGGAACCCTCCTTCCGCTTCTTCTTGATGGGCTCTATCGTGATTCCCCCCTTTTTCGGGTGGCCTCCCTTTTTGTTTGTACAGGCGAGCTGGTTTTGGTGTCAGGGTTCCTGACCCTCCCACGGTCAGAACTCCCTTATGATGGCGGGATGATGGTGACAACAGGACTCCTGTTGGCGGCATTTCTCCTGAAACCCGGAAGCTGGCGGTTCCTCTACTGGATGGCCCTGGGAGGATCGGCCGGACTGGGCATCCTTCTTGGAGAGGTCCTTTCCCGGCCGACCATCGATCCCATTCCCTTTTCGATGATTGCGGCCCACGGGCTTTTGGGAGCGGGACTGGGCCTCTACCCCCTTTTCTGGGTCAGGAAGGATCAAGAGATTCGAGCGAAGCTTCCGGTGATCGCTCTCGTCGGGGCTGTCCTGATTTTCCTCACCCTAGTCCTGAAAGAGACCCTGATCAGAGGATCGATGGGGGCTCTTTTCGTCGGGATGGCGATTCTTGCCGCCTCCGGTCTCGGGAGAGAAGGCCGTCTTTTTGGCCTTCTTTGCGTCGGAGGGGCCGTGATCCTCTGGTTTTCAGGAAGGTTTCTTCCCGGAGAAGGAATGTCCCTTCTGGGTCTCCTTCTTCTGGGCGGCTGCCTTGTCGGACTAGTCAGAAATCGCCAGGGTCTTCAGGGGGAGCCTGCGGCGGACTGAGATCCGGCGGTGGCCGGAGCCCCTTCGGAAAGCTCGAGATGGTTGTCCATGATCCCGATTCTGAAAAGGCTTTCTGGAGTCATTGAGGATGCCTGGATCTCCAGGTTTTTCAAAACGGGAAGGATCATGGCCTGAATTTTCCGGTTTAGCTCGGATACGGTGATCGTTGCCGGATCAACCTGGTGGGTGAAGAAGGCGGGAATTTCGGGGTCCACATCGAGAATTCCCCTGATCGGATGCTTTTCGAGGAATCGGGATAGGGTCTCGTAAAGGGTGCGGCGAGAGATGTCTTCGATGTCTGTCTCGCTGTAGGCCGGGAAGGGAACAATCAGGTCGAGGGAGCTCAGTGTTTCCCGGCTGAAGACAGGAAGAAAGGCCAGACGCCGGTTCTTCTCGGAAAGTTTTTCAAGAATCATCTCGACCCTGTTTCCGTGTCGGGCTGACTCCATTTCATCCCCGGAAAAGAGTGAAGTGCCGAGGATCAGTGTGCTCCGGGGAACAGAAAGGGGTTTCCCGCCGGCGTTGATGACTCCTTCGTTCAGGAAGAAAGGGAGGAAATCCCAGGCTGAGGGATGGGCCTGCTCGATGTTGTCAAGGTAGAAAACGGCCTCCGGCCTTTCTTCGAGGAGGGTCCGGATTCCTTCCGGAACCGGACTCGACTTGGACGAACCGAGCGGCCTCTGGAGCACCATGCTCGCAAACAGACGGTCTGCATAGAGCCCCATATCCCGCACCACAAGCCGGCCCTTCCCGGGGTCGAGATGATGTGCGATGGCCTGGGCCGCTTCCAGCTTTCCCGTTCCTTTCGGCCCGGCGAACAGGAAGGCGCCCCGTATGCCGGATCCCCCCTTCTTGATGTTGTAGGATCCGGCGTCGAGAATGGACCGGATTTCCTCCTGAAGATCCCTTCGCCCCGGAAATCCCGTCAGGAACTCCGGTTCCGGCGGAGCCATCTGCAAGACCCCTTTTTCCTCGACTTCCTGCTCCTCATGGAGCTCTTCCTGGGGGGGCGCCTTAGGGGCATCGAGTTCGGAAAAATCGACCTTGTCGGCAGGAGTTCCTTCAAGAATCCGTCCAAGAGCGAACTCCTCAAGTTCGGAAAAGAGGGAGCGCCCCAGTTCGGTCAGGTCAAGAAGGGAGGAAAAACGCCTGGCGATGAAGGGGTCGATCCTGTTGATATCCTCGGCACCGGCAATAAGCCAGACATTCTTGTCCTCGTTGGTCTGGGCGAGTTCCATGACCTTCTGGTTGTAAATTTCGCCATGATAGCCGTAATTGGAAAGCTGGACCTTCGGAAAGAGTTCTTCGAGCGGGTCCACAAAAACCGTCGAAGGACGGTTTTTCCGGCTCTTCAGAAGTAGCGTCCGGAATTCGGTCCCGTCGAGCTTTTTGTCATCGGGAATGGTCATGAAAGGGAAGCCTACCTGCGCTGAAAGCTTCTCGGCGATCATTCGGCGCACCTGGCGGGTACGCCCGATAATCAGGATCGACTCGTGGGACTTCTTTTGCCGGTTTGAAAAGAGTTCTTTGGCCCGGTTGACGAGAAGTGGCCCCATCGCCTGGTCTGTGAGCCTCGACCGGACGATCTCCATGGGGCCGGCCGTCGGGTCCTTCCAGTTCTGGGCCTTTCGACGGATCGAGACATCGATATCGAGCTGCCGGAGGGAACGCCTCAGCTTTCTCGCATAGTCGCTGCTGTGGAGGACCACATCCCGGATGTCCTCCGGGGCGAATCCCTCCATGAGCACGGCTAGCTTGCCCATGTCGAACCCTGTGATCATGTCGGGGGTCAGGAGAGGGAGATTTCCGGGAAGAATTTCGTTTTTCCTGGCCTCCTCCTGGAGAAACCGGGCCAGAAGGGCTTTCCTCATTTCCACCTCCGGCAAGGGAACAGGAACGATCCAGTGGATGATGGGGGGCGAGGTGAAGGGTTTCGGAAGATCGTCAGCCTTCTCGACAGAGGCGATCAGAAGATGGCTCCGATTTTTTGCGAGACGGGAGAGGAAAATCTGGATATTGTGCAGTCCCTGGGGATTGGTTTGGGAGGCGGTGGAAATGGTCCGACCGTAATTTTCGATATAAATGACCAGGGGGGCAAAGGGCTTGATCTTGAAAAGGAACCCTTTCCAATAATTGTCCAGCGCCGATCCGTCGACAGACAGGAGAGGCTCCAGCGAGAAATTGTAGAATGGACGTTTGTACTCTCCGGCAAGAGCCCGAGCAAAAATTGTCCGTCCGATCTGGGATGGTCCCGTCAGAAGGATCCCGTTTTGGACATTTCCGACCGATTTCTGGGCCGTTGCGACTTGGTAGAGAATCTGTGAAAGTTCGGCCTTGATCTCGGGATTTCCTGGGATCTGACTGAAATCCTCCCCCGGAACAAGAAGTCTGGTTTTTGAAACGATGACTCCCTCATCTGCCAGTCCCATTTGGAAAAGGGCGACCAGCGAAAGGACCATGGCCCCGACCAGCCATCCTGCTCCCGTCCCCATGCTGATGATCGAGCTGATGGTGGCCGAGGGTTTCAGGATGGCTCCGGATATCAGGAAAAAACCTCCATAGATGATCGAGGAGCTCCAGAAATAAATCGCCTTGGGAGCCATGCGGACCGGATTGGGCTTGAAAACGATCTCTCCGTCGACGTTTTCGGAATGGACCTGGGACGGAATGAGGAGAAAGCCGAGGGCGGAGAGAAGGGTCACTCCCCCGACCGCCCAGAGGGAGAGGGCCAGGGGGGGGTCGGAGGAGCGGAACACGATTCCGGCTC
>JAJZGM010000037.1 GCA_021828525.1 Nitrospirota bacterium
GATCTTTCCAAGTTCCATCTGGGCCAGCGCCTGTCCCGCCCCCGCCGCCGCCCGGAGCCATTCGAGAATCTGGTTTCTTTCAGCCTGAAACTCTCCTTTCAGGGCAAGGATCGAAAGAGTCTCCAGGGCCTCGGGGAAATTTTCATCGGCGGATTTTCTGACCCAGGAAATGCCGTTCTCACGGTCTCCGTCCTCGAGAAGAAGACGTCCCAGGGCAAGCTGGGCCCGGGGGTCTCCCCCGCGGGCGGCGACCTCGAACCATTCCTTTGCCTCTCCCCGGCGATGGCTTTCGAGGTCCCAGGTGGCGAGGAGGTATTGGGCTTCCGGCAGACCTTTCCTGGCAGCGCGTTCGAGGGAGGTCCGGGCCATCTCCGGGTCGCGGGAAAGACCGCCCCGTCCTTCCCGGTGGAAGAAGGCGAGGGCCAGATGGGCCTCCGGAAGATCCTTCTGGACGGCCTGGGCCAGCCATCGCAGGGCCTCCTCGTCGTCCGGCGGATGGCCTCCCCGGCCTTCGATGGAATAGAGGGCCATCTTAAGCATGGCCTGGGGGACGCCCCCTTCGGCCGCCTTCCGATACCAGAATGCCAGTTCCTCGTCGATCCCAGGCGGATTATCGGAATTCTTTTCAAGGAGGCTGGCAAGACGGAACTGGGCCATGGGAAGATTGGCCAAGGCGGCCTTCCGAAAAAGAATGACGGCAGCCTGGGGGTCTGGTTCCGGGGTTCCCCCGCCTTCCTCGAGGCGAATTCCCCATTCCAGCCAGGCCTCGGGAAGATCTTTTTCCGCGGCGCGCCGGATAAGGTCGCAGGCCTCCCCCTTGTTCGTCTCCAATCCGCCCCGTCCGGTTTCAAGGAAAAGGCCCAATCGCAACATGGCTCCAGGAACATTTTGGTCGGCCGCTGTCCGGTAAAGTTCCGCAGCCCGGATATCATCCGGGGGTCCCCCGGCGCCCTCCTCTGCGATAAGGCCGAGCTGGAAGGAAGCCTCAGCATGGCCTTGAGCCGCCGAAGCCAGGAACAGGCGAGCGGCCTCTCCGGAATCGGAAGGGAGGTCCTTCCCCTCGAGATAAATGAGGCCAAGGCGGTACTGGGCCTCGCGATCTCCAGCCTCCGCTGCCCTGGAAAACCATTTGACGGCTTCGGAGATGTTCCGGGGAACGTGGAGACCCTCCTGGTAGATCTCGCCAAGGGTGGTCAAAGTGTCGGTCAGACCCTGGTCCCCCGCCCGTTCGAACCACGGGATGGCCTTTGCGGGCTCGCTGTGGCCGCTCAGGATCCCCTTCTGATAAAAAAGTCCCAGCTGATATTCCGCTTCAGCCAGCCCCTGAGAGGCGGCCTTGGTGAACCAGTAGAAGGCGAGGGAACTGCTCTGGGGCAGAATCCTCCCTTCCAGATGGAGAGTCCCCAGGACATATTGGGCCTCGGAATCGCCGGAGAGTGCCGCCTTGCGGACCCACTCGATCCCCTGTTCCTCCTGGCGGGGGATCCCCTTCCCCTCCAGGAGAAGGGCCCCCAGGAGCGCCTGGGCCCGGATGTGGTTCCTTTCGGCGGCTCCCTGGAACCAGAGGGCTGCCTGCGCGACGTTTTGTTCGACGACCCTCCCTTCGTAATACAGGAGGCCGATATTGAACTGGGCTTCGGGATCCTCCGATTCCGCCGCTCTCATCAGCCAGTCGCGTCCTTCTTCGGGCTGGGAGAAGGGTTGTCCCTCCTCCATGAGGAGAAGTCCCAGATAGTACTGGGCCCGGCTGTCTCCTTTTTCCGCTGCTTTCCGGAACCAGAGGAGCGCCCTGTCGGAATCCTTGGGAAGGCTCCGTCCATGGAGGCAGGCCAGCCCCAGATTGAACTGTGCGGCGATATCCCCCGCATGGGCGGCCTCCTCGATCCACTCGACAGGATCGATGTCATCCTCAGGGAGGACCTTGGCTTCCAGATAGAGTGTTCCATAGAGGCTCTTGGCCTCGGTCATGCCCTGGCGGGCCGCCTGCTTGATGTAGGAGGCGCCCCTCGAAAGGGACTGAGGAATTCCCCGTCCTTCAAAAAGCATGAGTCCCAGGTTGTATTGGGCCGCCGCAAGACCTTGTTCGGCCGCCCGTTCGAACCAGAGGGCGGCTTGGGAAAGATCCTGGGGAACCCCTTTCCCCTTGAGATGGAGGAGTCCCAGATTGTATTGGGCCCGCGCATTACCCTGATCGGCGGCTTTCCTTATCAGCTGTGCTGCAGGAACCGGATCGAGCCCTCTCAGGGTGGGAGTCGTTCCGGATTCGTAGGCTTTCAGATTGAAAAGAAGGCCGATTTTATGCCACATGATGGGGTCACCGTCCAGGGATGAGGATGAAAGGCTTCCGTTGCGGGAAGTCCGGAATCCTGCAGCCGTCCGGGGGAATCCGGGAAGGGCGCAGCTCCGCTTCCGTATTTTTTCAGAGGATCGAGCCATTCCTACGCAAGAAATCTGCCATACTCTCACGTCCCGAAAACGGGGGTGGCGGGCCTGATATCCGGGGGTCATTATT
This sequence comes from Nitrospirota bacterium, assembly GCA_021828525.1. Taxonomy (GTDB): domain Bacteria; phylum Nitrospirota; class Leptospirillia; order Leptospirillales; family Leptospirillaceae; genus UBA4572. The sequence continues at coordinate 2,513 of JAJZGM010000037.1, forward strand.
GGGGATCCCGATCTTTTCCGTATCGGTGACATCGAGTGGATTTCAAATAAAACAAAGGAATATTTCCGATATTTTGTAAGAAAGACAGGAATCTGGTCGGAATTTCGTGTGAATAGGACCGGATTGTTCTGACCCGTCCAATTTCAATGATCGGAAAGCCCGGGACCCAAAGGAGTCCTGGTCCGGAAGTCGGGGGTTTTCAATTCGGGAAAATCCTCTGTCGGATGTCAACCTTTTTGACAAGAGAGCGCCCTCTTGTCAAAAAGGTTGACAGGTCGGCGGGCACACCTTCCTTTTTCCTCTCGGATCCTGGTCTATCCTGCGAGTTTTCCCGCCATCCAGCGGGAGACCTCCACCATCGAGATCGCTGCCGGTGTTTCAGGAAAGACATCGAGAAGGCTCTCTCCCCTGGCCTGGGAGAGCTCCACAGTGGAATCTTCGGGAATGACAAAGGGACAGAGCCTTCTCGAGAGGATCTGTCGGAATATTTCGTAGATGTCCTGGTGCAGGGGATGGTCCGGAATGAAGCGGTTGAGAACGTAGAAGCGTTCGCAGTACCGGTTTTCTTCCCGTTCGAACCGCTCGAAGTTCTTTTCCATGTCCTTGACGGAGACAAGGGAGGGGAGGTCGGGCCGGATCGGAGAGAGGAGGATGGAGGAAGTCCGGAGGGAGTCTTGCAGGTCCTGTCGGGTCATGGGGGGCGAATCGATCAGGACGAACGGGTCGGGATGTCCGGTATTTCCGAAAATGCCGGCGGCCTGTGTCACGATCTCATCCCGCAGCCTTGAAAGGGCGCCGGATCCCTCTCCCCCACGGAGCTCCTCCGGGTCCGGGCGGACCACAACCATCGGGACGCCGGTTGGTTCGTAGGTATGAAAGGTCCAGCTCCGGCCCATCCGAATCGATTCTTCCTGCCGGAAATTCATGAAAAGATAGGGGTAAATGCTTGTTTCGTTCAGGTCGATCAGCAGGCAGGGTCTTCCATGGCGGGCATTTTCGGTCACCAGCACAGAGGAGAGCGTGCTGCGCCCGCTTCCTCCGGCCAGGCTTGAAAGGACCAGGAGGGGCCATTTTGAGGGAGGAGAAGGAAGGGCCGGAATCAGCTCCGAAACGGCCGCCTTGAGCCCGGGCCATTCTTCCGCTTCCCTGCCGGCCGTCTGCGGAGCCTCGAGGGGTCTGAAGACCTTCCGGCTCCTTATTGGAGGCGGAAGGAAGACGGAAGAAGAGCCACTCTTCCCGGAAAGCCCCTGAAGTCCGAAGGCAGGAGGGGGCCCGGGGGGGAGAGATCCCTCTTGCTCCCGCCCATATGTCATTTCCGGAGACCGGAGGGGAGGCTTGTCAAATTCGCGGTAGGGCAAGGCGTTATCCCTGGTTGCGTTGAAAATTTCCAGAACTCTCTTGATATCTGAGGAGAGACTCATCGTGGTCTCCGGCATGGCATCATGGTGCGGTGGATTCCTGGTTTTGTTTTCCGTCGTTTCAGTAGAGAAAATACCACGAGACTCCTTCATATCCCCCGATCCCCGGAAAGGCGGAGGAGTTCAGAAGACCCCCGTCGAAAAGAAGGGAGGAGTGCAGGGGGGCCAGCCAAAGGCGCAGGGCGATTCCTCCCTGGAAGGCATCATAGGTCGAGTTTCCCTGGGTGATGAATTCGGGACCCAGATCCAGGCGGAAGCGTCGGCTCTTTCCCTCCCAGACAGGTTTGAGATAGCGCGCCTGAAAATAGACATAATCGATGTAACCGGTGAAGTTGGCGAAAAAGTCCAGCCCTCCCCCTAGGAGATTCCAGAGGAGATCGGTCTGCAGAAAGAGACCGGTGACTGTTCCGGGAGGGGTGAGGGTCTGGAAGTGCTGGGCGACCGCAACGCCCGCATCTCCTTCCCAGTACCCGAAGGATGTCGGGAAGCGGATCCCTATGGCCGGGGTCAGCCCTTCGTAGGATTGGGAGAGGAAGGAGGAGGTGGTGGGCGTCGGATGGTATTCAAAGGTGAAGGCATTTCCCATCAGAAAAAGATGGAGAAGGGGAGAGGCGCTTTGTCCCGATCCGACCGAATATTGGCCGAGCCCTGTCAAGGGAAGGATGTCTCCGATCTGGGCATAGTAGTACTGGGTGTACTGGGTGAAGGCCGTTTCTCCGGCCATCAGTTCGAGATGGCCCTTTGAGCGGCGCTCCTTTTCGTGTTCGATCGCGTCGAGGGCCTTCCGTGCCTGGATCCTGAGAAGGGAAGGGTCCAGGGGCGCGCCGGTCGACTGCGGGGGGAGACGGAGCGACGACAGGGCCGCCTCGATGTCTCTTTTGGCCTCGTCATAACGTCCCAGGATCCGGTCATTGTCTGCCAGGGCCAGGAGGATCCGGGGATCGCGGGGATGACGGGAAAGGGCCTCTTCAAGGGTTTTTCTGGCCTTTGCCGGATCTCCTTCGACCTGATCCAGGCGGGCCTTGAGGACAGCGATTCTGACGCTCTTCGGCCACCGCGAGGTGGCCTCATCGATCCAGACCTCCGCCTGAAGGGTGTGACCCGTCGCCATGGCCACCCCCGCAGCGGCTTCAAAGGAGTGGACGGTCGATCCCGGGCCCAGGGTCCGGACAAGACGGTAGGCCTGGGCGTTCTTTCCCTGGAACTCGAGGATGGCGGCCTCCTGTTCCCGGTAGAAGCGGTCGGAAGGATGGCGTGCCGCATGGGTCTTCATAAGAGTGAGCGCCCTGTCGGGGAGGTTTTTTGACAAGAGGTCCTGTTCTTCCCGCAGAGCCCTGAGGTGATGGAGATTCCGAAGTTCAGAGATTTCATGGGCTGACAGCCCGGAGGTCTGGTCGAGTCGGTCCAGAAGAATCCCCAGGGGACGATGACTTCCGGATTTCAACATGGCCCAGGCCCAGGCAAGCTCCGTGTCAGGCGGGCGTGAGGTGGTCAGGACCAGGGCCTTTTCGAAGGCCGCCCGGGCCTCGGCAGGATGGCCGGTGTGGGCGTAGAGCGATCCTTCGGTGACAAGAAAGTCCGGGTCCTCTTCGAGGCGTGTCCGGAGGGAGGAGGGCAGGGAGTCGAGCGTGGACTGGGCCTTGGTCTCCTCTCCTTTTCTCTCGTAGAGGGTCAGGAGCCCCGCCCAGGCCTGGGTCTCTCCCGGGGAGAGGGAAACCGCTCTCCGGTAAAGATCCAAGGCCTCGGAGTCATGGTCCATGCGCGCCGCAAGACGGCCCCGGGCAACCAGAAGAACCGGCTGATCCGGACGGATCCGGTCGGCCTCTCCATAGGCCTGGTCGGCAGCCTCGAAGTCTCCGTTTCTTTCAGCGACCCTGGCCTTCTCCATCAGGATCCAGAATGAGGTTTGTGATGAAAGGTCCCTTACCTCACCCGCCTGGGGTCGGGAGAGAGGAAGGCGGCGGGCTTTCTCAAGCGCCATGCGGGCCTTTCCGAACTGTTTGAGACCCAGGTAGGAGTAGGAAAGTCCGAGCCAGTAGGCGGGATTCGCCGAATCGCGTCCGACGAGAGCCCGGAAGCGGGAGACCGCCTTTTTGAATTGTCCCTCCTCAAGCGACTGGTAGGCCAGGCGGGATTCAGGCCCGGCTGAGAGGGCAAGCCTTTCGGCAAGACGGAGCTGGTCTTCGAGAACCCGGTCGTGCGGGTGGATCTCAAGATAGGACTTGATCTCCGGAATGTTTCGGGGAAGGGTTCCCTCCCAGACCACGACCTGTCTCCAGGAGGACGAGGCCGTGTCCGAAACGGGGGAGGGTTCCAGGGCCATGGGCTTCAGGATGTCGAGGGCATCCCAACGGGATTTGGGGTTGTAGGAAAGGATCTTCCCGAGCGCCAGGCGGTAGTGGAGGCTCTCGGGATAAGTGGAGACGAGTTTTCTGAGCTGGCGGACCGCCTCCCGGTATCCTTCGGGGGTGCGGGACAGGTCGTTGTAGTATTCAACGGCGTACTGGGGAGGCGGCGGGTAGGGACCGAAGGCTTTCTGGTAATGGGTGAGGGCCCGCAGATAAAGGTGGCGTGCATCATCCCTTTTGGCCCGGGCAATCTCCCTGTCCCAGGCGGGACCCAGCTGGGACTCCCTGGAGAAGGCCGGGAGGACAGGGTCCATGGGATTCATCGACCGAAGGACGTTGATGTACCGGGCGGCAAGACGGCGATCCCCGCGCCGGAGAGCGTCGGAGGCGAGGCCGATAAGGGCCGGCCTGTTGTTCGGATCGAGGAAGAGAAGCTGACGGTAGGTTTGGGTTGCAAGGTCGTCCCGGCCATGGGCCGTCCAGAACTCGGCCTTCTTTTCCAGTGTCAGGCTGACGGGCGTTGCCGCCAGGGCCTTAAGCGATGGGCTTCCCACGATCATGGCCAGTAAAAGTCCTGCGGGAACGAGACGCAGAATCCGGGTATTCGGATGAAGACTCCCGAGGCGGGGGATCATGGACCAGTTCTCCGGACTGCAAGGGTTGAAAGAATGCGGGAAAGAATCCCGGCCAGCAAAAGGCTGAGCGGAAGAAGGACCATGAGGACACCCAGCGGATGGGAAAAGAACCAGAAACGCAGAGAGGTGAGGAGCGGAAGATGCCCCAGGGAAAACCGGTCTCCGGGAACGAGGAAGGAGTGGATCCGGTGCGGGCCCACCAGGCTCACCTGGCCGAAAATGTCGGAAAAATGCTGCGGGTCGAACAGGACCCGGTCCATGGAGACGAGGGATTGCTCGCTCACTCCTCCAAGGGAAAGGATGACCCGGCGGGGGGCCAGGGGCGAGACATCCTCCTCCATGACACCCAGGGGATTCCTGTCCTCCTTGAAGTAGGCGGCCAGGGCTTCCGGACCGTAGGACGCGGGTGGGGGGTTGGACCAGCGGAGAAGATCCTCCATGCGGCTTCTGAGGCGGATCCGGGAACGTGTTTCCGGACTGTCCTGGGGGAGAGCCTTGCCGTATCGGAGAAGAAGGGGGTTGGAGTCGTAGGTTCCGATCAGGATCAGGTTGCGGTCCGAGACAGATGAAACCCCATCCGGGCCCGTGACGGACAGGTAGACTCCCGGGGATCCCGTTTCCTGGGCCAGAAAGGCCATGAGATGAAGAAAAATCCTGATCTCCCCCTCTCCCGGAGAGTCGGGGAGGACGACGGCCGTTTCCCGAAGGTTGGGGTACCGTGTAAAAGGGTATCCGCCGTTGGGGACAAGGCGGAGATTGGGCAGCTGGACGAAATGCGGGATACGGTGAAGGTCAAGGGAGGAATCGCCGAGGATCATTCCCCGGAGACGGGTGTTATGGCTCGCTCTGCAGGAGAGGATCCCCGGAATTTCGGACCGGAAATTGAAGTTGAGCTGGAGAACGTTCCGAAATGGGGTCAGGTCACTCAGGTTCAGGGGGATTGTCCGGAAATGGTCAGCCGGTTTTCCGGATTCGGGGGGGAGGGGAATGGAGTCCTGGTATTTTTTGTTGAGAAGAAGATCGAGCCGCGAACGCCCTTCTCCCGGAAGGGTGGAATACCGGTAGTGGAGCATCAGGGGAAAGGAGGCCGTGTGAAAGAAAAAAAGGTCCGAGGGAAGAGAAAATCTGAGCGGAATCGATCCGGAGCCGCTGACTTCGATTTCTCCGGGGGAGGAGGCGAGAGGGGCGAGGCGGACAGGCTTTCGTGTGTCGATCCAGCGAGGGGCCCCGTTTTTTTCTTTTGAAACCGGAAGGTCGACATGGGAGAGGGTCGCCGTGGATCCCGAGGGGGTGAATTGTCCGAGAGCCAGGCCCAGGGCTGCGGTCCGGACTTCCTCCGGGGTGCGTCCCAGGATCAGGAGGATCTTCCCGAAGGGATCGGCCGGATTGTCGACCAGGGCCAGGGTCGGACCTTCAGGCGGCGGAAACAGACCGGAAAGGGGAGGAAGAGGCGAGGACGCGATCAGGACAAGATTTCCGGTGGGAAGGGACAAAGGATCAGCGGGAAGTCCCACCGAAACGGGGAATCTCAGAGGGGCGTTCTCACTTTTTACGCCGAACCAGGAGGCCACATACCCCGCGGCTTCAAGAAGCTTGATGTCGGTGCTTCCCATAAGAAAAGGAATGGTTCGGACCCCGGTCATGGCGTGATAGAGAAAGGGAAGGGGGAGATCGGAGAGCCGGCTGGGAAAATGGATCCGGATCCCGGTCAGGGTGATATCGGATGTCGGATCGATACGGATGAAATGGCCGGCGTAAATCGTTGCGCAGGGATGCTTCGGATCCTTCGCCACCCGGATCCGGAGGGAATTGAGCGGGGTGACCAGGTAGGGAGGGATCGGGAAGGTGACGGTCTGCACGGGAAAGCGTCCCTTTTGAGCTGGCGGTCCGGGGAGAGTGCCCAGGAGGGTTTCGTTGACATCCACCTCGAGACGGGGATAAGGAACGTTCCTCTTTTGGGGCAGGTAGGAATACCGGAAGGTCACCGACCCCTTTTCCACCATTTGGCTGGGAGGAACTCCGAAGAAGGCGGTTCGGTCCATACTGCTTCCTGAAAAATTGATCCCATGCTCCCACCCGAGTTCCGAAAGGGTGAATGATTTTGTGAACCCGCTGTAGGGCTTCCCCATGGCCGGAACGAGGGGCATCGGCTCCGAGGCGGGAGCCTCGCCAAAGGCCGGTTTTACAAGTGCGGCGAGGACAAGAAGAGCGAGAAGGGCCGGGAGAAATCCCCGTCGCTTTCTCATTTCGGCGGGAGAGTGAATCAGGGAGGTGGCGTCATTTTTCACGAGGCAGGACTTTCCCTGAAGAGGGCCCGGAGGAGCCGGAGTTGCCCGATCATGGCAAATTTCGTCATTCTTCCAAGGCTTGCAAGAATCCT
>JAJZGM010000038.1 GCA_021828525.1 Nitrospirota bacterium
CAAGATCAATGAAAACCGGCTTCTTTTCTGCAGCCAGCTTCTTTTGGGCAAGAGGGGAGAGGGCCTTTGGCTTTGCCGCAATAATGTTCTCGATGGTTTGGTGAAAGGCCGGATCCTTCAGAAAAAGGGCGAGAGCCGCCGAGTGGACAAGAAACGAAACAAGGATGAACCAGCGGAAGGCCCACTGGTCTCCTTCCCGGCTCTCTCCGGACAATCCGTACCCTTCCTGATAGGATGGCATGAGGGCCATAACGGGAACTCTCCACAAATCGGCTCACCGTCCGGCCCCTGGCGGAGGTTCCGGCAAGTGGCGGACAACATGAATCGGTTTCATCAACAATATGCGAGGATTCATTTTACTCTATGGTCGTTCATAATGGAAATCGGGAGGGTCTTCCTCCTCCGTCAAAACATCTCGGTCAGCATTTTCTCACGGATCCGGCGATCGCCCGGAGGATTGTCGGAGCCCTCGACCCGAATCTTCTTGAAGAACTTCCCGTTCTCGAAATCGGACCCGGCCGCATGATCCTTACCAGAATCCTGGCAGAAAAGTCCCGCCGCCTGATCCTGATCGAGAAAGATGCCAGACTTTTGCCAGAACTTCAAAAACAGCTCTCCTTTCTTTCCTCCGCACTGGAAATCCGGCATTCCGATGCCCTGGATGATCCCTTTGACCTCTGGGACTTTCCCTATCTGCTGGTCTCGAACCTTCCCTACAATATCTCGGTCCCGCTGCTCATGAAGATCATCTCCTCCCCCTCGCCTCCCCGACAGGCGGTCCTGATGTTTCAGAAGGAGGTGGGAGAGCGCATCGTCTCGGGGCCTGGCGAAAAAAGTTATGGATCCCTCTCTGTCTCAACCGCCCTTCTTTCGGAAGCCCACCCTCTTTTCAACATAAGACCGGGGTCATTTTTTCCGCCCCCGAAGGTCCATTCCATGGTCCTTTCCTTTCATCCTCGCCCATCTCGCCTTGACCCTTCAGTCCCGGGGGCCATCCATCTGGCCAGAAGCGCCTTTTCCTACAGAAGAAAGACGTTGCGAAATGCCTTAGGCAAATCCCTTTCTCCTCCACTTTCCGAAGGGATGGAGATCCTTTTTACTGAAAATCCGGGTCTTTCCAGCCGGAGACCTGAGGAGATCCCTCCGGATGGGTGGCTCGACATGGCCCGGTCCCTTCGTGCGCACAACCCCGGAATTTTTGATAGGATAATTAAATGACCTATTTTCACAGGAGGAACATTTGACCGATCACCCCTCTCCGCTCCCCTCACCTCCTCCCACCCTCCGGATCATTCCCCTCGGCGGAATCGGGGAGGTTGGCATGAACATGACCGTCTATGAGTCCGAAGGCCGCATCATCGTCATCGACTGCGGCGTCCTCTTTCCCGAGGACGACCTTCTGGGGATCGACCTGATCATCCCCGATTTCTCATACCTGACAGAAAATCGTGACCGGGTTCTTGGCCTTTTCCTGACCCACGGCCATGAAGACCATATTGGAGCCGTCCCATACTTTATCCGTGAATTCGACGTTCCTGTCCTGGGGACCCCGCTGACACTCGGTCTGCTCGAATCAAAACTTCGGCAAACCCGCAAGGCCGACGATATGCCAAAGCTCATTTCTCTGACCCCGCGACAGGAATACACCATGGGGCCCTTTACCGTGGAACCAGTCCGCATCACCCATTCGATCGCAGACGGCGTCGCCTTTGCCATCCGGACTCCGGCCGGACGTGTCCTGCATACCGGCGACTTCAAGATCGACCTGACCCCCATCGATGATCTCCACATCGACATCCACAGGTTTTGCGCACTCGGAGAAGAGGGGATCCTGGCCCTTCTCTCCGACAGCACAAACTCGGAAAAGGAAGGACTCTCCCTCTCCGAAAAGCTTGTCGGGGAAAATCTCGACCGATTCATACAGAATGCCCCCGGCCGGGTCATCGTCTCCACTTTTTCCTCCAACATTCACCGATTGCAGCAGGTCGCGGACGTCTCCATTAGACATGGCCGGAATATCGTCTTTACAGGCCGATCCATGGAAAACAACTACCGGGTCGCCTCTGAACTCGGACATCTTCACATTCCTTCCGACCGGGTCATCAAGGTCGAGGCGGCTTCGTCCTTTCCCCCGGAGAAAATTACCATTCTTACGACCGGGAGCCAGGGCGAGGCCATGAGTGGCCTTTTCCGAATGGCGGTGAATGACCACAAGCACGTCTCCATTGGTCCGGGGGATACCGTCCTTCTCTCCTCGCGCGTCATTCCCGGCAATGAACGGGCCATCGACCGCATCATCAATCTTCTTCTCAGAAAAGGGGCAACTGTCCACTTCCGGGCCATTTCCGACATCCACGTTTCCGGCCACGCCAGTGCAGAAGACCAGAAGCTCATGATCCGCATGCTCCGACCACGGCATTTCGTCCCGATACACGGAGAGTTTCGGCATCTGACCGCCCACGCCAGGACAGCCCGGAAGATGGGAATTCCCGATGAACGCGTCCATTTGATCGAAAACGGGGACGTTCTCGAATTCGACGGAATTTCGGGAAGGCTGCTGGAACGGGTCAGAACGGGCAGGACCCTGATCGACGGGAAGGGGGTGGGCGATATCGGCGAAGGGGTTATCCGCGACCGGAAGCGACTTGCCTCCGACGGGATGGTGATGGTCATTCTGGGACTTTCCCGCCAGGACGGACAGGTCATGATCGGACCCGAGGTATTCTCCCGGGGCGTCTCCATCTCCGAGCGCTCCCAGGAGATGGACGGACTGATCCGGGCCCAGGTCCTCGTTGCCCTTGACGGGGCCGAGCCTGCAATCAGAAGCGAGATTTCTGCCCTTAAAACCCGTATTCACAATCATCTCCGAAAGTATTTCAAGAAACAGTTCGACAGGGATCCGATGATTCTTCCTGTCATACTCGAGACCTGACGTGAGCGATACGGCTTCCCCCCTCCGGGAGCACCGTCCTTCCGGAATGCCGGCGAAACTTCTCCTTCCCCTCTTCGAGGCGGCCCTGGCCGTTTTTATGGGAGGAGCCCTGGTCACGCTTCATCCGGATGACCCCTCCCTTTTTACAGGCTCGACAGATCATTCTGCGATCAATCTGTTCGGAATGGCCGGCGCGACAATGGCCGACCTTCTTTATTCCTATCTGGGCCTCCCCTCCCTGCTCCTTCCCGTTTTGCTGGTGGGGCACGCCGTTTCGCGACTGAAGGGAGGATCCTCGTCCTTTCCCGCGATCGCTGGAGCCTCCCTTCTTCTGGCCGGACTTTCCCCTCTGTTCGCCACCATCCGGACCCGTCCCCTCCCTGCTCCCTACCCCCCGGGAGGACTATTCGGAACGGCTCTTGTCCATGAACTCCTCCCGCTCCTGAACAGGGCGGGACTCATTCTCCTCTTCGGGACCCTTTCCCTGGGAGGATCGCTGCTTCTCCTCACTGTCCTGCCGGTCCACCGATTCCGGAAGGTCCCGGAAATCATGAAAACCATTTTCCAAAGACCCAAACAGGCCCTGCAGGCTCCCGTGGAAAGCGCTCCGGAGTCCATGCCCAAACCATTTCCCAAGGAGGAACCGGAGATACTTCCGGACATCACGGCCCCTTCCCGACCAGCCCCAGCCTCCCCTTCCAAAAAACCTCCCCTTCTCCTTGACATTCCCCCGAACTCCAGGGTCCCTCCGCCATCGCTCCTTGACGTGGCTCGAGCCGAAACCGAAGACACCGGGGAGTTCATCCGGGAAACACAGAGAACCCTGACAGAATTTTTCAGAATCTATCAGGTTGCGGGACGCATGGCCGGAGCCCAGACAGGCCCCGTCATCACCCTTTTCGAATTCGCCCCCTCCCCCGGACTCAAGGTCAACCGGGTCACAGGTTTGGCAAGTGAACTCGCCCTGACACTCAAGGTTCCCCAGGTGCGGATCCAGGTCCCCGTTCCGGATAAGTCGACCATCGGGATTGAAGTCCCGAACCCCCGCCGCTCAACGGTCTCGTTCCGCGAGATTTACGAAAGCCTCTCCTACCGGGCCATTCCATCGCCCCTGGCCCTGGCGATAGGAAAAACTGTCGCCGGAGAGCCCTACGCCTCCGACCTTGCCCGAATGCCGCATTTGCTTGTGGCCGGGGCGACGGGGACAGGGAAGTCCGTCTGCCTTAACGGAATCATCTCGAGTCTGCTCATGAAGAACGGTCCTGAAAACGTCCGGCTCCTGATGATTGATCCCAAACGCCTCGAGATGGCTCCCTACGAAGGAATTCCTCATCTCCTGGGACCCGTCGTCACGGAACCCGGCCTGGCGGTCGTCCGGCTCAGGGCCCTTGTGGGAGAAATGCTCCGAAGGTACGATCTCATGAAGGACGAAGGAGTCAAAAACATTGGCGAATACAAGAAGATTGTCCCGCCCGAGAGGGCCTTCCCTTACATCGTCGTGGTGATCGACGAACTGGCCGACCTGATGCTTTCGCAAAAGAAAGAGGTCGAGCCTCCCATCATCCGTCTGGCCCAGATGGCCCGGGCCGCCGGAATCCACCTTGTCCTGGCCACCCAGCGTCCTTCAGCCCAGGTCGTGACCGGCCTCATCAAGACAAACATTCCCACAAAGATCGCTTTCCAGGTCTCAAGCCAGATTGATTCGCGTGTCATCCTTGATACCGGAGGGGCGGAGTTCCTTCTGGGAGCGGGGGACATGCTCATCAAGCCGCCTGGCTCCGATGTCGTCCGGAGACTTCACGGAGCCTACATCTCTGAAGACGAAGTTCACCGGATCGTCGAATTCTGGCGGAGGATGCCTTCTCCCCCTCCCCTTCCGGAAGAAGAGAAGATCCTTGCTGGGAGCTCCCTGGACAGCAAGGAAGGAGATCCTCTGGGACCGGGAGAAAACGATCCCGAGGAAGAGGGGCTCTATCAGGAGGCCCTGTCCGTTGTTGTCCGCCAGAAAAAAGCCTCAACCTCGCTGATCCAGCGCCATCTGCGCATCGGATACAACCGGGCGGCCCGCCTGATCGACCGTATGGAGTCGGAAGGTGTGATCGGGCCCTCGGACGGAACCAGCCGCCCCAGACCATTACTGAAAGGATTCGACCGACATGAATGATCCCGAAAATTCCCTTCGCCTAAAAGGCCTGGCCCTTCGCGGGCTCCTCCTTGTTCTAGCCTTGATCATTCTTTCACCTGTTCTCCGCGGAGACCTGGCCCGGGCCTCATCTCCGGAGACGGGACAGGGGGAGCTCGGTCTCCTGGTCAGAAATGTGAAAAGCGGAGAAGGATTTTCCAGCGACTTTGTCCAGACACTCGGGGCCCCGGGAACGACCGGGAACCGCTCCAAAGGGTCTCTCGTCTATCGGGCTCCGGGACTGATGATCCTGCATTATTCCGATCCCCCCGGCCAATGGCTGAAGCTTGAGGGAAACCGGATGGCCCTTTATGTCCCCCAGAACCGCCAGGTTCTCCTTAAAACCATCAAAAAGCACCGTATCCCCGAAACCCCTGCCATTCTTCTGGCATCCATCCCCGACATTGCGAAATGGTTTTTCGTGCGGCCGGAAGGGTCCGGGACCGAGAAAAAGGGAGAGAGGATTTCCATCGTCCTGATCCCGCGCCATCCCGACCCCCACCTTGCCCAGGCCCGGCTCACCCTTTTGAAGGGAGAGGGGATCCTGACGGATCTCCTTTTCATGGAACAGAACGGAACCCATCTGTCGATCCACCTTAAAAAATTCCGGATACTCTCCCATGTTCCCGCCAGCGATCTTGAAGTCTCAGTCCCGCAAGGAACAACGGCGGCCGAAGTCCCGGGGGCCTTCTGATGCCCCTGTCCCGCTCACCCAGGAAGGCTGACCGGGAGGTCATCGCCCTCAAGGGAGTCCGCCAGCACAACCTCAAGAACTTCGATCTCGAGATTCCCCGGAATCGCCTGGTGGTGATCACCGGACTTTCCGGTTCCGGAAAGAGTTCCCTGGCCTTCGACACCCTCTATGCAGAAGGCCAGCGGCGCTATGTCGAATCCCTGTCGGCCTATGTTCGCCAGTTTCTGGAAATGATGGACAAACCTGATGTCGACTCCATCGAAGGACTTTCTCCGGCCATCGCCATCGACCAGAAGGTGACCTCCCGGAATCCCCGGTCCACGGTGGGAACAGTGACGGAAATCCACGACTATCTCCGGCTTCTTTTCGCCCGAGCCGGCCATCCGCACTGCCCGGTCTGCGGTCGACCCGTGACTCCGCAGACTATCTCCCAGATGGTCGACCAGATCCAGTCCATGCCGGAGGGAACCCGGTTCATGATCCTGGCCCCGGCCGTCTCCGGACGCAAGGGAGAATACCGGAAGGAGCTTGCCCGTATTGCCAGGGAGGGATTTACCCGGGTTCGTCTCGATGGACGCATTCACGATCTCGACGAAATCCCGGAGATTGACCGGAAAAAAGCTCATAGCCTTGAAATCGTAATCGACCGGCTCTCCGTGCGGGCCGACAATGCCCAGCGACTGGCAGACAGCCTGGCCACCGGACTCCGGGAGGGACAGGGACGGGTGATCCTCCATCTTCCCGAAAAACCTGGAGATCCCGGGATTTCGGAGGACCAGATCCTTTCCGAGACTGAAGCCTGCACCGTCTGCAATATCAGTCTCCCCGAACTCGCCCCCAAGCTTTTCAGCTTCAACTCTCCCTATGGCGCCTGTCCAGAATGCCTGGGGATCGGCATTCTGATGGAGGTCGATCCCGCTCTCCTCATCCCCCACCCCGATCTTTCCCTTGCCGAAGGGGGCATCAGGATCCTCGAAAGCCGGAATCTTTCATCGGTCCGCACCCGTCTGCTCCGGTTCATGGAGGAAAGGGGGGTAAAGCCAGTCACCCCCTTCTCAAAGATGGATCCGTCGTTCCTCCAGGAGATTCTTCACGGAACCTCGGCCCATCCTCTTTCGGATCTGTCCGGCAAGCCCTCGTCCCGGACGGGGTTTGAGGGGCTGGTCCCGATCCTGGGCACCCTTCACAAGAGCACCCAGATCGGAGCCTGGGCCCGGGGAGAACTCGAGTCCGTCCTTTCGGAAAAACCCTGTCCCTCATGCCATGGAGCCCGTCTCAAGCGTGAGAGCCTGGCGGTGACAGTGGGCGGAATGAACATTCACGAGGTTTCCTCTCTCTCGGTCCATGACGGCCTGATATTTTTTGAAAAACTGACGCTCACGGAAAAGGAAGAACAGATCGCCAAAAAGATCCTCCGGGAAATCCGGGGACGGCTCTCCTTTCTTTCAGAAGTCGGAGTGGATTACCTGACCCTCTCACGGTCGGCCCAGACTCTTTCAGGAGGCGAATCCCAGCGTATCAGGCTCGCGACCCAGATCGGCGCAGGCCTTACAGGCGTCCTCTACATCCTCGATGAACCTTCGATCGGACTTCACCCCCGGGACAACAAGAAGCTCCTCGACACACTCTTTCACCTGCGCGATCTCGGAAATTCCGTCGTGGTGGTCGAGCATGACGAGGAGACCATCTCCTCCGCCGACCACGTGATCGATATGGGCCCCGGAGCCGGGCGTTTGGGGGGAGAAATTCTTGCCCAGGGCTCCCCTGACGAAATCATGTCGAATCCCCGTTCGATCACGGGGGCCTATCTTTCCGGAGCCAAATCGATCGTTCGCCGAGGCCCTCCCCGGACCCCGAAAGGATATCTCACCCTGGTCGGAGCCACCGAGCACAACCTCAAGGGAATCGATGTTTCCTTTCCCCTGGGTCTTCTGACGGTCGTGACCGGAGTATCCGGCTCGGGCAAAAGCACCCTTGTCCTCGACGTCCTCTACAACAGGCTGGCCCGTCTCTTCTATGGAAGCCGGGAGCGCCCCGGCCAGTGCCGGGAGATACGGGGGGTGGACAGGATCGACAAGGTGGTCCATATCGACCAGTCCCCCATCGGCCGGACGCCGAGGTCCAATCCGGCCACGTATACCGGACTGTTCACACCGGTCCGGGAGCTTTATTCCCAGGTCCCGGAATCACGGGCCCGGGGATACGATCCCGGCCGTTTCAGCTTCAACGTGAAGGGGGGGCGATGCGAGGCGTGTCAGGGGGACGGCGTCATCAAGATCGAGATGCATTTCCTCCCCGACGTCTATGTGGTCTGCGACCTATGTCACGGAGCCAGGTACAATCGCGAAACACTAGAAATCCGGTACCGGGGACGCTCCATCGCCGAGATTCTCGAGATGACGGTCGATGAGGCCTACGAATTTTTCGGAGCCGTTCCCTCCATCTCGGGAAAGCTTGACACCCTGCGCGAAGTCGGCCTTGGCTATATCCACCTTGGGCAATCAGCAACGACCCTTTCCGGAGGAGAGGCCCAACGGGTCAAACTGTCCAAGGAACTTTCCCGCAGGGCCACCGGCAACACCCTCTACATTCTCGACGAACCAACCACAGGTCTCCACTTCGCCGACATCCAGAAGCTTCTTGACACTCTTGACGCCCTTGTTTCTTCCGGCAATACCGTCGTCGTCATCGAACACAACATTGACATCATCGCCAACGCCGATCATCTGATTGACCTGGGTCCGGAAGGAGGGGAAAGAGGAGGGCGGCTTGTCGCCACCGGAACTCCGGAGGAAATCATGCGGCACAAGGATTCTTACACCGGCCAGGCGATCCGCGAGCACTTGGCCCGAAGAAGCTCCAGAAAATGACCTCCGCACTTCCTGCCAAAAGGTTTCTGCTGGGAACACCGACACGGATTCTGGGCGCCGCCCTGGCGGTCAACATGACCCTGGCAGGACTCAAGGTCGTCTGGGGACACCGGATCAACTCTGTGGGCATGCTTGCCGACGGATATCATTCCCTTCTCGACTCTCTCTCCGATCTTCTCTGCCTTCTGGGATCCTTCGCAGCTAGTCGGCCCCCCGATGCGGACCATCCCTATGGACACTCGAAGTACGAGCCACTGACCCAAGCGGGCGTGGGTCTCCTTCTTTTCTTTACCGGATACGAGGTCCTGAGCCACAGCTACGACCAGTTCAAGTTGCACCTGATCCCCCAGGTGGGCTGGTCCTCCGTTCTGGTGATGGGGTTTTCGATCGGACTTCAGACCTTGCTCTATTTGGGAGAAAAAAAAGTCGCCCGGGAGACTGGCGACAACATCGTTGCCGCCGACGCCACCCACATAAGATCGGACCTCATGGCTTCAGGATCGGTCCTGGTCGGACTCTTTCTCTCTTCACGGGGATTCGGGTTTGCCGATCCGGTGATCGGTGTCATGAT
>JAJZGM010000039.1 GCA_021828525.1 Nitrospirota bacterium
CTGGGAATCACCTACAATTTCAAGATTCCCCACAGCTCCTAGCCGAAGCTGCCAGGCTCCAAGGGCCCCGGCGGTTCCGAAAACACGCCTGACCCGGAGATCCGTCTCTGGCCATACTCGGTCAGCCTCCGTCCGGCGGGGGTCCGGGCGATCAGTCCTTCCTTGAGAAGATACGGCTCGACCACATCGATGATCGTGTCCACCTCGATCTGCAGGGTCGCCGCCAGGGCCTCCACACCCACCGGCCCGCCGTTATAGACCGTTCCGATGGTATGAAGGACCTTACGGTCGACCCGGTTCAGCCCCAGATCATCAATTCCCTCCACCTTCAGGGCCTCCAGGACCAGGGATCGCGTGACCGCTCCGTTGGCCTTGACCTGGGCATAGTCCCTCACCCGGCGGAGGAGGCGGTTCGCAATCCGGGGGGTTCCCCTGGAGCGGCAGCCGATTTCAAGGGCCGCCTCTTCGGGGAGGGAAAATCCCAGGACTCCCGCGGACCGGATGAGAATCTTGACCAGTTCGTCCGGCGTGTAAAAATCAAGGTCCTGGAAAATCCCGAACCGGTCCCGGAGCGGGGCCGACAGGAGGCCGGCCCGGGTCGTGGCGCCCACCAGGGTGAAGGGAGGAAGAACATGCCGGAAGGTCCTGGCGGAAGGACCCCGGTCGAAAATCACATCGATGGCAAAGTCCTCCATCGCACCATAGAGGATTTCCTCGACAGGCCGGGGGAGACGGTGAATTTCGTCGATGAAGAGCACCGTCTTGGGAGAGAGGCGGGACAGGATTCCCACCAGGTCTCCGCCCTTCTCGAGGACAGGGCCGGATGTCGTCAGGAAGGGGACCCCCATGGCCCCGGCAATCAGCCCCGCCAGGGTGGTTTTTCCCAGACCCGGAGGACCGTGGAGGAGAATGTGGTCCAGGCACTCGTCCCGGAGAAGAGCCGCCTCGATGCTGATCTTGAGTCCGGAAAGCACCGCCTCCTGGCCGATGTATTCGTCGAAGGAGCGCGGACGGATTCCGGGGGAGATCTCAGGGAATTCGGGGGAGGGAAGATCCGGCAGGTCCATGGGACCGGCCTGGGGATCAGTCCATTCCATGCCTGTAGACTTCATCGAAAAGCTCCTCCACCGATTTGACGGCAGGGTTTCGGGCCAAGGCGCGCCGGATCATCTTTTCTGCCTCCGCGGCCGAATGGCCGAACTGCCGGGTCAGGATTTCAAAAACCGAATCGGCCGGGCCCGCGGGATTCTGGTGGGCAGCCCCCGGCGGGATGGCCGCAGGCGGGGCCATGGATTCCGGGGATGAGGCAAGGAGCGAAGGGGGAAGACGGTCCCGGAGCTCGGAGACGAGCTTTCGGGCCGTCGTCTCCCCCACCCCCTTGAGCTTCTTGAGCCTTGAGACATCTCCCGCGGCGATGGACTGCCAGATTTCCTGGGGAGCCACCGATATCATCCGGATCGCCTTCGTCGCCCCGAGGCCCCCGATCCCCCGGATTTCATGGAACAGCTCCTCTTCCGCCGCATCGATAAAGCCGACCAGAAGGGGCGATTCCTGATGTTCGCTCCAGAGCAGGACGGTCCGGAGCGAGACGGGCCCCGAAGACCCCGAAAGATGGGCGAGGGAATAGGGAGAGAGAAGGACCCTGTATCCCACCGATCCGGCCCGGATGATGACGGATTCGGTCCCGGACTCCTCGACGGATCCCCACAGGCGGGCAATCACGGATGTCCGAGCCTCCCGAACCCCAGAAAGGCGAGGCCCAGGGCATCGCCCTCGTGGGTCGTGCCGACCGAGAGATCCGGCCCGAACCAGAAGGAGAGGGCGCGAATCAGCTCCTCCTTGGAGGATCCCCCTGTTCCCGTGACCCGGTGTTTAAGCTCTCTTGGCGGAATGGCAAGAAAGGACAGGCGGTGGCGATAGGCCAGATAGGCCACCGCCCCGATGACCGGCCCCAGGATATGGCCGACTCCCGGAGCATTGCGCCGGGAAAAATGGTCTTCGAGGCAGAGGGCCGAGACGGAATGGTCCCGGATCTGGGTTTCCAGGGCGTCGCAGATCGCCCCGATGCGGTCAGACAGAGGCTCCCCCGGGAAGGTCTTGATCGTCCCCCCTCCCCGGAATGTCAGCTTCTGGAAGGAATCTCCCCTCACCACGGCCCATCCGGTCCGCGCAAGGCCGGGATCAACCCCCATGACAGAAACCGGGGCCCTCCCCTTTCCCGGAGTGGGAGGAGGAGAGGGGCGGAGCGTCTCTTCCCTAGGGGGACACGGAGACATAGCTGTGCCGTCCATCGTGAAGGATGGTCAGGAGAACTTCCGCATCCGGGGGGATCCGCCGGGCAATCCGGACGAAGTCGGCCACCGATTGGACGGTCTTTCTGTCGACTTCCACGATGATGTCCCCCCGCCTGAGTCCGGCCGCCTCGACCGCGGATCCGGGCTGGACGGCCTGGATCACGACCCCGTGGATCCGGGATGAAAGTCCGAGCTGTTGCCGGATTTCACCGTTCAAGTCCAGGATGCGAAGGCCTTTCAGGACATTCTTGAAGTTCCCCGCCCCCTCTTCCATGCGGCGGTTGTTCATCGCGAGCTTTCTGGGAAGTTCGCCGACCTTCACGTCGATGGTCCGGGTCCGGCCGGCCCGGACGATCGTAAGCCTCGCGTCCTTTCCGGGAGGGATCCGGGCCACATGCATCCGGAGATCGTTCGCATCCTCCACGGCCATGCCGTTCAAGGCGGTGATGACATCCCCCCGCTTGAGACGGGCTGATTCGGCGGGACTGCCCGGAAGGACATCGCTCACCAGAACGCCGGAGTTCTTCTTCAGGCCGAACTGTTTGGCTATGACCGGGGTCACGTTCTGGATCGAGATGCCGAGCCATCCGCGGACGACCTTGCCCTTCGTGACCAGATCCTGCACAACCTGCCGGACCATCGTCACGGGAATGGCGAACCCGATCCCTTCATAGCCGCCATTGGTGGTGTAGATGGCGGTGTTCATTCCCACGACCTCCCCCATCAGATTGACGAGGGGTCCGCCGGAGTTTCCCGGATTGATGGCCGCATCGGTCTGGATGAAGTTTTCGTACTGCTCGATTCCCATGTTGCTCCGCTTGAGGGCGGACACTATCCCCATGGTCACCGACTGGGTCAGCCCGAAAGGCGATCCCATCGCCAGGACGATCGTCCCCACATCCACATTCCTGGAATCTCCCCAGGTGACCACCGGAAGGGGGGACCGGGCATTGATCTTGATCACGGCGATGTCGGTCATCGGATCTGTTCCGATCACCTTTGCCTGATAGGATTTCTTGTTGCTCAGAAGGACGGTGACCTTCGTGGCGTTCTTGACCACATGGTTGTTGGTCACGATTGTCCCGTCGGAACTGATGATGAATCCTGATCCGAGACTCCGCTCCACGTGCTTCTGGGGAGCCTGTCCCCCCCCGGGGCCGAAGGGGTTCCCGAAGAAGCGCTTGAAGAAAGGATCGTCGAACATGGGCGGCAGGTGAGGAGAGGTCGAGACGAGCGAGGTCGTGGAAATGTTCACGACCGCCGGAAGGACGGCCCGGGAGACAGCTTCAAAGCTTTTCTGGAGCGCAAGGCCGGCCGCCACAGCCTTTTCCGAAACCACGGGATCCCCTCCGGAGGCCGGGGCCGCCACAGCCGTTCCCGGCATGGACGGAACTCCCATGAACAGTCCTGCCCAAAGCACGCCAAGGGCCAGAAGTCTCTTGCCGGATAAATTCTTTACTTTTTCGCTCATGATCAGGACCACCCCTTGGGAACACGGTTATCGTTTTAAGCGGGAGAGTTATCCGCGGCCGGACAATGTCCGGTTGATGACATCGATGATTTCCTGTTTTTTGAACGGTTTCGGAATGAGATCGACGGCCCCGGCGGACAGGGCTTCCACCCAGAGATGCTCATCTCCGAAGGCCGACAGGAGGACGACGGGAAGATCGGAATTGTTTTCCCTGATATGTCTGAGGAGATCCATTCCATCCCGGTCGGGCATCCGCAAATCCGAGAGGACGAGATCGACAGCCGTTTTTTCAAGAAGGCCGATCGCCATGTCGACGGAGGAAGCCACCCACACCCGGAATTGGTTCCGGCGAAGGATTTCTGCCAGAAGGTCGAGCGCGACGGCATCGTCCTCGACGACCAGGATCGACCTTCCGGCCCCCTCTTTTCCGGAGACCAGATGGATATTTGAACTTTTTTTTCTGCTCGAGTACATAGCCAACACTACCAAAAAGAGGATGGCTGTTCAAGTGCGTGAAGAGGCTTCCTGTCCGGGGACGGACACAGGGGAGACTCCCCCTTCCGGCTCCTCCCCCGGAAAAAGGACGACCACATCTCCCCCCGGCCCCGGGCCGAGATGGACCGTCCCCCCGAGGTCCTCGGCGATCTTCTTGCAAACCGCCAGTCCCAGCCCCGTTCCGGACGGCTTTGTCGTAAAGAATGGGTCGAAGACGCGGGACCTCAAGGCCGGGGGAATGCCAGGCCCGGAATCCCGGACCCGGATCCGGACCCTCTGGTCCGCCCAGTCCGCCCGGACAAGAATCCGGCCCCCGGCCCCCGCGGCATCCATGGCATTTTCCAGAAGGTTCAGAAAGAGACTCTGCAGGGCGTCCGCATCCCCCCTGACCCAGAGAGGGGGTCCGGCGGACTCCGTCTCCAGGGATATCTCCGCCCCGGTCGAGCGGAGCCTCGGTTCCACCAGGCTCACGATGTCCCGGAGAAGGGGCTCGATCATGACCCTGTCCCGGGGATTTTCCGATCGGCGGGAGAGGGAGAGGAGCTTTTTGATGACCTTGATCATCCGTTCCGTCTGGCCCGAGACAATACGCAGGGGTCCGGCGACCCGGGGGGGGAGGTCAGGCTCTTCCAATAGGAGCTCGAGGTGGCCTGCGATGGAGTGGAGAGGATTTCCGAGTTCGTGGGCCACAACCGCCATCCCCTCCCCGATCGCCGCCCTGCGTTCGAGCTCCGACAGGCGCCTCTGAATGAAATACATGGCCTCGTTGGTCTGGGCCAGGGCCTGGTTCTTGTCCCGGAGCTCCCGGGTCTTCTCCAGGATCCTGTCCTGAAGACCCTCGTTCAGACGCTTGACCTCGTCAAGAAGGGACTCCTTCTCCCGGGTCCTTTCCCGGAGCATCTCCACCATCCTGTTGAAGGAGTCCCCTGTCCGCTGAACCTCGGAGGATCCCGAAGTCCCGAACTCCCCGGTCAGGTTTCCCTCGCCCACGGCTCTCATGGAGCGTTCCAGGCTCCGGATCGGATCGATCAGCCAGCGCGCAAGGACGAAGCTCAGACCGCCCATCAGGAGGAGGAACCCCGCGAGAAGGATGAAGGCCATCCGTTCCTTTTCCTGCCTGACCAGGGCGTTGACCTCATAGTAGGAGAGGCGGACCCCGACAGATCCCATGAGCCGGTTCCTGTGCATGAAGGGCACCACCACATAGATGGCATCCCCGCCGGAGCGTACCCGGACGGAGACCCAGGGTCGCCCTCCCAGGGCGACGGCATCGTGGGCCGCCCTCTCCCCCGGCGACATCGGCATCCCCGAGGTCGAGACGATGTGGGGAAGGCCCGTCTTCCGGGAGAGGAGATCGACGCGGGTGACATTGTGGCGGATGGCAAGGACGGCCGACATCTCCCGGCGAATGGCCACGAGTTCCCGGACATGGGCCCACTGATTTTTTTCCGAGGGTTCGGCCGCGGAGAGGAACTGGTCCGCCTCGTGGCGCATCTCCACACCGAAGGCGAACTCCTGGGCCACCAGACGCCCTTCCCGGGAGAGGATCTTGAAGGCGTTGTGGCGGACAAGAAACTCGTCGACCGCCCCCAGGATGCCAACGAGCCCCACGATCATCACCGCAACAACCAGGGCCAGGATGGTCCGGATTCCCGGGGGTCTGGAGAGCCGGGAATTCACGGGGTGGCCCTTGAGGGAGCCGCGGCATGCTCGAGGCGGTAGAGGGCATAGTGCCGGGCCGACTCCCGGATCCAGCTCCGCTCCTCGTCTGTCAACTCCCGGCGGACCCGACAGGGGGACCCGAAGGCCAGGTGGCCGGGAGGGATCGCCATCCCCTCGGTCACCAGGGATCCCGCGCCGATAATGACGTCCTCCCCGATGTGGGCCCCGTCCATGACGATCGCTCCCATTCCGACCAGAATCCGGTTTTCCAGGGTGGCCCCGTGGAGGATGACGCGATGTCCCACCGTCACGTCATCGCCGATCGAGAGGGAAAAGCGGTCGCGTGTGACATGGAGGACCGAAAGATCCTGCACATTGGTCCGGGAGCCGATCCTGATGCGGTGGACATCTCCCCGGACGACGGCCCCGTACCAGATCCCCGATTCCGCTCCGATCGTCACGTCTCCCACGAGGACGGCGGTCTCTGCGATCCAGGCCGAAGGATCGACGGAGGGCCAGAGTCCCTTCCAGGATTTGATCATCGGCGGTCTTCTCCTTCTTGAGACAATCTTAACATTGGACCTCTATCATCGAAGATGACCGATGACGTCCTTTGAGTTTAACCCAATTTTCGGATTTCGTCCCGGCCCGGAAAAGCGGAGGAGTCCCCCCTCATCCCCTGTTGTCCGACCCCCCCGGACCATGGCAGAATATCAGAGCACGCCTGCCGGAAATCCCTGACCCAACCCCCGGGAGTCGACCCCCATGTCCCTGATCCGCCGCCCGTTCATTGTCCCGGCCCTTCTCCTTCTCGCATCCTGCGGCTTCTATTCGTCCTCGGGGACGGACAATCGCCAGGGGAACTATCTGATCAACACCCGGTCTCTGCCGAACTATGTCAAGACCGTCCCCCTTCCGGCGGATTCCAGAGACCTTGTCGTCGTGAAGGAGGTCCGGCTCGAAACGAAACACCGGCTTTCTCCCATGGATTTCATCTACCAGTCCAAACCCCGTCCCTACCACGGACGCCTTTATCTCATGGACTTCCGGCGCCGGCGCGTCTATGCCGACGGAACGCCCGAGCGCCCCTACCGGTGGATACGGCCGATCGGTGGCCGCCCCTACCGCTATCTCTATACGGGAAAGTTCGTTGCCTTCCGGAAGGACTGGAAGGCCGAACAGGAGTACGAGGCGCGGCAGGCCCTGAAAAAGGAGAAACAGAAGGCCCGGGAAAGCGCCCGGGGCCACGTTGTCGCCCCTCCTCCCGCGGCGCGAAAGGGGATCCTGGGTGGTGCGATCATCCAGCAGGACGAAAATTCGATGACGGAGATGCTCCCCTCCGGCGCCTATGTCTTTCACCCCAAGGACGAGCTTGAGGCGGCCGGCTATCACTATACCAAGTCCTCCGGATGGACAAGGACTCCCTGACACCCTCCCCGCTTATCTCCGTGTGACAATCGGGTCACAGGCTCTTGAGACTCCCGTCATGCGGGCATGGGATCCTTCTTAAGGAGCCAATGACGGGCAGGCAGGCGCCATTCCAACCCCGGAGGAGTCCATGGACCGCGAACGATCTCTCGAGGATGTCGAGCGATTTTTCATGGAACAGTTTCATCAGCAATGGTTTTTCTGGTCGAAGGTCACCCGGAGGACCCCCCGTCCCCGGGAAGAGGACGTCCACCGGAAACAGGGGTTCCGTGACCTCTCCGCAGCCCTTGCCGGAATCCGGCCCCTGTCGGGATCGGGAGTGTCGCGCTACCAGCCTGCAAAACAAGGGGAAGCCTGGCCCCCGACTCCCGGCAGACAGGCTTCCCCTTTCCGGGAGGAGTCTCGCCCTTAAGGAAAGAAAACGGGCCTCTGGAAGGTGCGGGTTTTCCGGGAAAGGGAAACGGAGATCCGGGGCCACGGAGGCATTTTTGCCTCTCCGGAAGACCTCTTTCTTTTCTTTTACCCGTCAAGCTTGCCAAAGGAGCGTCCCATGATGACAGGAGCCCTTCCCCAGCCCTTGATCCTTCCGTCCTTCCCGCCCTACGGGCTTTCCGCCACCTTCAGAACCGGGCCGGAATTCGTCCGGGACCGGTCCGTAGGCCTCCTGACCTCCGGGATTGATCCGGCAGAGTGTGTCGTCGGCCTGGGGGATCCCCTGGTCCGGGAGCTGTCGGGCTCCCTTCCCGGTCTCAGGACCTTTCCGGCCTTTTCGGGGGCGGCCTGCCCCATTCCCTCCACCCAGGGATCGCTCTGGATCATGGTGACCGGGAAAGACCGGACCGAGGTCGTCGACCGCTTCCACAGCCTGACGGCCCTGCTCAAGACGGACTTTCTTCTGGAGGACGCCCTCGACACGTTCCTCTACAGAGACGGGCGGGACCTGACCGGCTACGAGGACGGGACTGAAAACCCCCGGGGGGATAAGGCCCTAAAGGTGGCCATTGTCGGCCCGGGGGAGCCCCTGGCAGGGTCGAGTTTCGTGGCCGTCCAGCGGTGGGTCCATGACCTGTCCCGCTTCAACGCCTTTCCAAAGTCAAGACAGGACGAGATCATGGGGCGGGAGAGGGTGACGAACGAAGAGCTTCCAGAAGCCCCCGCCTCCGCCCACGTCCGGAGAAGCGCCCAGGAAAGCTACGATCCGGAAGCCTTCATTCTTCGCCGCTCCATGCCCTGGTCCCGGGGGGAGGAAAACGGCCTGGAATTCATCGCCTTCGGACGGAGCCTCGAACCCTTCGAACGGATCCTCAGACGGATGGCGGGAGAGGACGACGGAGTTGTGGATGCCCTCTTCACCTTTTCCCGCCCGGTCCGGGGAGGATACTACTGGTGCCCGCCCGTGAAAGACGGGAGACTTGATCTTCTGTCCGGGATCCCCTGATTTTCCAAAGACCAGAAAGGCAGGGCCAGGACTCCGGAACGAAACCCCTGACTGTTTCATAAAATCGCCCTCCCCTCATTCTTTTTCTTTAACAGGTCCCCGTCAAAGTCAGGACTCAAGGAAGCCTCCGACAGGAGAACGCCCAGGAAAGAGGCCCACGAAGAGAATTTTTTGACGGATTGTCTCTTGCCGAATGGACAATGGCGTGCAATCAGGAAGAACAATCCGGCAAAAAGGCGCAGATCTCCTTCCTGACGGGTGTGCAGGAAAACGTTGAGAGGAGTGACGTTTTTGGTCAGAGGCCGAGAAAGCGGAAGGTCCGGGAAGACTTGTTGGAAAACGCATCCAGGACCGGGGCAATGGATTTCGAGCCGGCGACTCTCAGCAAACTGATCTTCATATTCCGGAGAGTGGACATGACATGGGCTCCGTTTCCGGTCCGGG
>JAJZGM010000040.1 GCA_021828525.1 Nitrospirota bacterium
CTCCCCGGACTCGGGTCGAATCTCTCCGGGAGACTTCATCCCCCTGGCCGAACGGACCGGCCTCATTATTCCGATCGGGAATACGGTCCTGCGACTGGCCCTGGAACAGGGCAAACAATGGTGGGCCGACGGGACACGGATTTCGATATCGGTGAATATCTCCTACCAGCACTTCGTCAGGGAAGGGTTCGCCGAGGAGGTCCTCTCCCTTCTCACCAATGTGGGAGTCCCCCCTGAAATCCTTCTCCTTGAAATCACCGAATCGATGGTGATCAAGGATTCCGAGCGATTCTTTTCCGTTGTGGCAGAGCTTCACCACCAGGGCATCCGGATCTCCATCGACGACTTCGGGACCGGAGCGACAGCCCTCTCCTACCTCACCTCCTATCCCATCGCCGAGGTCAAGATCGACCGCTCCCTGGTCACCAACCTCTTTTCCGACCTCAAGCGCTCCGAGCTCGTCCGGACGATCATCGGCCTGGGAAAGCGCCTGGACTTCACCACAACGGCCGAAGGAGTGGAAAGCCAGGAGGAATGGCACTACCTGGAAAAACACCAGTGCGACCGGATCCAGGGGTTCTTTGCCAGCCGTCCCCTTCCTCCCAAAGAGCTGGAAGCTCTTTTCAGAAAACACTTCACCCATCAGGAAGGACAATCCCCTTCCTGGATCGATGACTGAAAGGATCCCCATGGATTATTCCGCCCGCCTTGTCAGGAGCTCCTCAGCGGCCACGGGAACTCTATTTGTCGAGTTTGAAGTGGTCACTCCGGGCTTTTCCTTCCAGCCTGGACAGGCCTCCCTCTTTTCCTTTCCCCCCGAATTTCCCCTGGGCGACAAGAGCCGGATCTTTTCGCTGTGCAGCGCTCCGAGCGAAATTCCGAGGCTTTCCATAGCCACCCGGCTCACCCCCGGGTCGGCCTTCAAGGAGGCGCTTTCGAAAATCCAGCCTGGACAGCCATTCCTGATCGAAGAGGCAACCGGAGAGTTCCTCCTTCCCGGAGGAGAGACTCCCGGAACGCTGGTCTTCCTGGCCGGCGGCATCGGGATCACCCCTTTCCGGAGCATGATCCGTGAACTCCGGCACCGGAAGGATTCCCGATTCCGGATCCTTCTCATGACCGTGAACAGGACGGGCGACGAAACGCCCTTCCTTTCGGAATGTCAGGAATGGATGAGAGCGGGAAGGCTCACCTGGATCCCCGTTCTCACCCGGGAGGATCTCCCTCCGGGAGTCTCCCGCCAGGAACGGATCGAGGAAGGTCTCTCCCGGGTCCTAAAGGAGGCGGGAGAAAACTCCCTTCTCTACCTTGCCGGACCGCCAGGCATGGTCGACACCTTCCACCAGACACTTCTGGGCCAGTTTCTGGTCGAGGAGCCGAGAATCAAAAGCGACATGTTTTTCGGTTATCTTTCCCGGTGAATCTCTCCGGGTCAGTGGGCGTGAGAGAACATTAAGGAGTGAATCCCCGGCAGGTCAGGGGGGAGTGTTTATCGTCAGGCGATAGGCATCCATCTCCTCCCGAAGGCTCCCGATTGCCCGGCAGAACCGGTCCACAACGGAAGGAGAGGGACCACCGGAGGAGCGCGGGTGCATCTTCCGGTGGGACTCCCGGCTCTCGTTCCAGGAAGAAAGATGATCGTAGACGTGACCCCGGAGATCGAACCAGAGATCGAGGGGACAGCTCTTCATGAGGTGAGTCCGTTCTTCATAAAAGGAGCGGGGACGAAAGGCATATTCGAGGAAGGGGAGATCCTCGACAGGATAGACCGGCGGGCTTGAAGAAACCTCCCGAGGGAGGGGCCGTCCGAGCCAGGACAGGATCTCCTCCTCCGGCATGGGACGGGCGAGAAGATACCCCTGGATCAGACGCCCTCCCATGCGAAGCCAGAGATCGAGATCCTCGGCAAACTCGATCCCCTCCCCCACAAGCCGACTTCCCGAGAGTTCGGCCAGAAGAAGCGTCGAACCGACGACGGCAAAGGCATTGGTGTGGGTCCGGAAGCGTCGGAGGAAATAGGCGTCGAGCTTTATTTCGGTCATGTACTGGTTAGCCGCATGATGGAGGGAGGAGTATCCTGTCCCGAAATCGTCGAGGGAGACCCCGAACCCGCGCCTCTTGAGCTCGTCCGTCAATCGTGTCGTTCGAGGCATGTCCTCGAGGGCTGCGCTTTCCGTGACCTCGAGGACCAGCCCGCTCCCTCCGTCCTCTCCCACCGCATCCCGGACATTCTCCAGAAAATCTCCGTGGAGAAAATGGCTGGCCCCGATGTTCAGGGAAATCCGGAGTGAACGACCCGCCCGAAGGAAGCGCTCCCGCAGCACCCTCGCGTGGCGCAGGGCGTGAACCCCCAGCAGACGTATCATCACCGGATCCTTTTCCACCTCCGGCATGAAGCTCCCCGGCAGGAGGATCCGATCCCCCTGCCGCCAGCGGGCCAGCATCTCCACCCCTTCGATCCGTCCGGTCCGGCAATCAAGCTGTGGCTGAAGCCAGAAAATCAGGTCACCCTTTTCGAGAGCCAAGGGAAAGCTCCGGTGGGTGTCGATCCTCCGTTGCAAGGCCCTTGCGATCTCCCCTCCGAAGAAGCGGTAGGTATTGCGTCCACTCCTCTTTGCGACGTAGAGAGCCTCATCGGCATGGGCCAGAAGATCCCGGAAGACTTCTCCGGCATCCGACAAGAGGGCCCATCCGAGACTTCCGGTCACAAGGTTGAGACCATGATCCACCCGCTGGACCAACCGGAGAACCTCCAGGGAGAAGGTCTCGGAGATATTCCGAACCTCCGTTGGCGGACCGGACAGGCAAAATCCGAATTCGTCCCCACCCAGCCGGGCCAGGACCCCGCCCTTGGGCACGATCTCCCGGAGAAGGAGTGCAAGCTCCTTCAGGAGCCGGTCCCCTTCGCTGTGGCCATAGGCATCGTTCCACCCCTTGAAGCCATCGAGATCGAGGATCCCCACCGAAAGGCCCGTTTCCTCCATCCGGACCCGGGAAAGAGCCCGGGTGACTTCCAGGGAGAATGCATGCCGGTTGAACAGGCCTGTCAGAGCGTCGGTTGTCGAAATCCTGGCAAGCTGGTCCTGCCGGTCCTGGAATTCCAGGGAAAAGGAAATGTCCTGGGAAAGTCCCTCCAGGAGATTTTCAAGGGTGGGGTCGAAAAAACCTTTCTGGGATGAAACCAGCCCCAGGATGCCGATGGCCTTTCCGTCTTTCCGGATCGCGACCGTCAGGGTGTTCCTGAGCCCCCAGGGACGGGCCAGCTTCCTCACCTCATCGGAGCAGAGCCACCCCTCGAGGAAAGGGATGGGGAGAACTCCCTCGGAGTCCAGGGTCCGGCTGTGAATGAGACAACGCTCTTCATCCTCCGGGTCAATCGAGAAGACCGCCCTCTCGAGGAAGGACCGGGCCCGTCCGCGTGCAGAAACCACACGGACCTTCAATCCGTCTTCGACAAGTGATACGAAGGCAAGCTCCAGGGGCGTCCACCGCACAAGAAGGTCGCAAAGTCCGTCGAAAAGGTCCTGGGCGGGGGGATGGCGGGCCATCAGCTGTCCCGATTCCCCCATGGCCCGGTAGAAGGCGGCATAACGTTCAAGCCTGATCCGGTCCTGTCTCTGGCTCAAAGCCAGTTGCGCGCTGGAGGCCACCTGGGCGAGGAGATCGACCACTGCTTCCGGGGGATGATGGGAGGATGAAAAGGCTGCGACAAGCAAGGTGGCGGGACGATGGTCAGGGAAAAAGGCAAGGGGAAAAAGCATCAGGGATTTGAGAGAAAAATTCCTCCGGGGGAATGTGGAAATGCCTGGAAACAGCTCCTCCGAAATCTCCAGAAAGCGGGGATAGCTTCCATCTTTCCCAAGAATTTTCCTCAAGGCCGGAATGAGAAGCTCCTGAAGCGGGCTTGACCCAAGGTCTCCTCCCCCATATTTGTGGAACTTTTGATCCTCCCCTCCCTCCGGCAGGTCTTCTCCCTCCAGGATCCAGGCGTCGGGAAGGGCACCTGAATCGACGAGGGTCAACACCAGCTCCCGGAGAATTTCCGGCTCAGACGGGCCTGAAAGGAAGAGGCCCTGGAGGGTTTCGAGTGCGGCCTGGAAGGCACGGCGCGCCTGAAGTTCCCGGTACTGGCTCCTCCGTTCGAGAAAGGCGCCGATATCGTCGGAGAAACCCACGAGAACAGGAAGGATGTCGGGATTGAAGGAGCCCTCCGACTCCCGGTACACGGTCAAAAGCCCCCACAGACCCTCCCGGGTATGTATGGGAGCCAGGGCACTTCCTCCAAGACCATGGAGTTGGACCCGCTCCTTCCATTCGTCCAAGCTGGCAGGAAGGTCGTCGGGAAGCATCGCCACCATGGGTTTTCCGGAGCGCAGGACCCGGCCTGCCGGCCCCTGCCCCATAGGGCTCTCCGGCGCTGCCGAGAGGTGGAGTCCCCGGGCATAGTCCGCAGCCGGTCCGGCAACGGCGATCAGCTTAAGGGAGAGATCATCCCGGTTGAGGCGTCCGATCGTCACGAGACGGGCGCCCAACTCCTCCACCAGAAGGGTTGAGAGCCGGGAAAAGGTTTCTTCGAGGGGGCAGTCGATCGAGGAGGAGAAGAGGCGGCTCGCCGTCAGGGCGGCACGGTAAATCTCTTCCCGGGGAGAAATGCCAGGAACGTTCATGTAGTCCTCCCTGGAGGATAAGGCGTATCAGGCGGCGGAACCCGCCAAAAGATGTCCTGTCTTGACGAAGATGGTGCAGCCCCGGGTCGAGAAGGGATGATGGCGGCTCATGTGGGGAGCCCGATACCAACTTCCTTCGGGGTAGGCTCCGTATTCGTCCTCAAAGACGCCCGACAGGACCAGAATCTCCTCTCCTCCGAAGTGGCGGTGGGGCTGAAAGACTGTTCCCGGAGCCCAGCGGACAAGGGCGGTGTTCGCCGTCCCGTCCGAGAAGAGCGGAAGGACCGAGAGCCCTTCGACGAGCCCGGGAGACCAGGAACTTTCGGCCGTGGCAATTCCGATGCTCCGGCGATCCTCTTCCGGAAAAGTCCCAATCTTGACAAAAAGAAGGGCCCCCTCTTCCCTGGCAGAGATTCCGTGATCCCCAAGATCTCCTGCCAGGCGGAGATAGGAGCCCTTTGACCACTCGCGCCCTCCGACCTCGACCGCCCCCTCCAGGACCAGGATCTCTCTGTCTTTCCGGGAAGCCTCCGGAGAAAGGCCGACGCCGGGAAGAAGCTTGAGAAACAAAGATTCCCTCTGGTCAGGAAGGGATTCGAGGAGGCAGACCTGTCCGTTCCATCCTTCGACAAATTGGCGGTCCGCCGGGTCGATCACGACCCTGCGGTCGCAATCTGCGTTAAGATGCATGGTCCCTCCCGTTTGCAAAATTTTAGATAACTCATCGTTGGGCTTATCTTATCTCGCTTCATCCCGGAGGTTCAAGTGGGACCGCTCGGGGAGGGAGGGAAGCCCTGACGGATCAGGGAGAAGAGTCCTTTGACGAAGGACATAGATGTTATGGTCTTTAAATCCCCTTGTCAGGGGGAGGCCACCCGTCCCAGAGTGACCACCAGCGGGACCGGTTTCCCTTTTGCCTCTTCGAGACATAAAGGGCTTCATCCGCATGGCGCAGGAGTCCGTCTGGTTCGGCATCATCTTCGGGAAAGACGGTGAGCCCCAATGAAAAGCCAACGGTCCTCGCTCCGGCCGGAACCGTAGGAAGAGAATAAGGGAGCGAGAGCAGCTGTCCGATTCGATCCATCGCGGCTTGGACGGCCTCTTGGGCTCCTTCAAAGTTTGCAGGGAGCTGGATGACCACGACAAACTCGTCACCCCCCAGGCGTGCCACGATATCCTCCGCCCGGATACCTTTTTGAAGCCTTCGTCCAACGGCAACCAGGAGTTCGTCACCGGCCGCATGGCCAAAGGTGTCATTCACATCCTTGAAGTCGTCCAGGTCGAGAATGCCCAAAAGGGCCCGTTCATGGCGACGACGGATGGTGGCCAGAAGGGGTGGAAGGAAGAGCCCCAGGCCCCTCCTGTTCAAAAGTCCAGTCAGGGGATCCTCGACGGATAGACTTTCCATCTTGTGGAGAAGGCGTAATCTTTCGATGGAACGTGACGCATGCTCGAGAATATTTCCGACAAGTTCCATGAGCAACAGGTCATCGAGGGCCGAAGGCTCCGAAAAGAACAGGACAACAAGAGCCAGTGGATGATCTTCCGGCCTGGCCCCTGGCACCGGAAGTGCGGCCACAAGGGAAATGGATTCAAAAGGCGGTGTTCGGTAAATGTCGAGCATCCTAAGATCTGATGCGGGATTTCGGACAAGAATGGGAGAATTCTGAAAAAAAGCCCTTGTGGGAGTCGGAACCGACCCGGAAGCCGGGGGAACGGCAGGAACCCTCTCCGGAAGGTTGACGATGACAGAGGCAAGGTCGCCTCCCAGAAACCTCCTTACCAGAAACTCTCCCTCGGGGACCAGACAGTCGACCGCCAGCGTATCGGTCCGTTCGGAAAAGGTACGGACCAGCAGGGAGAAGACTTCCTCCTCGGACTGGGCCGAAAGGAGTTTTCGTGAATAAAGCTGCAAGGCGGTCCTGAAGCTGTCGACACGACTTCTGTGATAGCGCTCTTCCTGGCGATCAAGATAAGACGCGACCTCGGAGACAATCCTCTGAAAAACCTGCGCCACCTCTTCCCGGAGAAGCTCTTCGCTTGGGAACAGGGCTTCAAGAATGATCCTTTCCCCTCCCGTCCTGACGAACGCAGCTGTAAGTCCGCCGATGACCTCGACCGGTCTTTTTGGATTTCTTCTTTCCTCCGGGATACCGAAATCCTCCATCCGAAGGATCTGGGAGTCCCCGGTGCCCAGGGAGCTTTCCAAAGCGATGGCGCTTGCCGGATAAAAAGCTGGTCTCGAACCATTTCCTGCCTCAAGAAATTCCTGGGGCCCAGAAAATGCCATCCGCAGAATTTCCTTCGACCCGACGGGAATCCGGCCAAGATAGACCGTGGTTGCCCCCAGAATCTCCCGCAAGGTGTCGCAGAGCTCCTCCAGAACGGCAGAGACGGGTTCAGAGAGATCTTCCAGTCCCTTGATCGTTTCTGACAAGGCCCTGTAGAACACAGAGGCAACACGGGCGTGAAATTCCTCTTCCTTGAGCTTGCTGACATCGCTCGCAACGAAGATATATCCGGCTTTCCGGCCCCCGGAGTCGGTAAGGGACGTCGAGCTCGCCTTGATCCAGAAGCGGTGCCCCTCCACAGAACGGCACCGGAAGATCTCATCTGAGGATTGCTCTGAGAATAGACGTATCCGGAATCTTTCCTTTTCTCCCACTTCGGAGATCTCAAAAAGGAAGTCGACCGGAGAGTGGCCGGAAAGCCTCTCCCGGGAAACGCCGAATTTCTTTTCGAACGAAGCGTTCGCCCAGACAATGAGGCCTTTCGTGTCGAGCAGGAGGAGACCATCGTTTGTCTTTTGGGCAACCAGGGACAAACGCCGGAGCTCGTCCACTCTTGCGAGACGGTCGATCCCCATGTAGAGGGCAACAGAGATCTCCTCAAAAGAGGCGGCCATTTCCGAATTGAAGGTGGACGGGTCATCGCTTAAGAGAAAGAGAACGGCCAAAGGCTCATTGCCGCCGGGTCTACCAACAGGAAAGGCCATGGCCGACCTGACGGATTTAAGAAATGGGTGGCGTCTTACAAGAACCCTTATCTCCGGACACTCTGCCGGATCTACGGGGCCCGCAGGAGTGCCGGACAGAAAGACCCTTCCTGAAAGGCTCTCGTCTAATTGTGGTTCTGCCCCCGTTCTGGGGAGGCGAATCGCGCGGGCAGCTAGCTCCAGATCCTTCAAACGGCAGGAAGCAGAGATGACAGCAAGGTCTCCCCGGAGATCCGGCTCAAGTATCAAAACCCCCAATAGTCCGGTATTTCTGGCAATAATCTGAACCGCGCTGTCGAACATCATGCGGGGGCTGTCCATAGACAACATTTCATTCTGAAGCTCCCGGAGAGCCTTCCGGGAGGACTCAAGGTGTTCTCGTTCCCTCCGAAGTCGGGAGCGGACGAGAAAGGCCGCCAGGTCCTGGACCAGGCCGGATGTCAGATCGGCAATTTCTTTCGGAAATGGACCGGTGTTCTTCCGGTAGAGTGCCAGGAAAACACGCTCTCCCCGGGCCGTGACGGATTGGTCCACCAGGGAGCTCTCCAATCCCGCTTTTTTGAAACGTTCTCTCCAAGGAAAAAAGCGGGGATCGGAGGACAGGAGATCACCTTCCCGCGGTCCACCAAACGTGGCGCACTCTCCCACCAGCCCCCGTCCTTCAGGAAGAGTCGGGTCAATACTGATTCTGCTTCCAGTCAAGGTCTCCCGCCTCTCTCCCCCGATAGCCAAAAAACGAAGAGTGGTCATTCCCGGAGGAATCAACCCGATCCAAACCAGCGGGTATCCCAAAAAGAAGGAGAGATTGTCGGCCAAAGACTGAAACAGGTCTCCGCTCTCCCGGCCGCCGCTGTCGCGCAGGAAATGCACCATCTCAAGATGGAGGCGGGATAAATATGCGGAAATCTCATCCGGATGATTCTTGTCCTGTCCTTCCTCAAAAAACCCCACAATCTTCCTTCTTTTCTCAAGGCGGTCAAGTGATGCTCCAAAAACCTTGAGGATCTGCTCCACGCTCTCCCGAAGCTCGTCCGTATATTGCTGATGATGTGGCAGATCAAAGGCCATGACGCCATAGAGGACTGACTCCCCTTCCCCCTCGCCCGGATTGGGAGAGGGCCGGAAAATGGGAACCGCCACCAGGGAGCGGATCAGGGATAATCCTGGCGGGTTATCCAATGTCCCCGCATCACTTGAAATTCCCTTTCTCTCCGGAAAGATAGTCCGTCCTTCCAGAAACGCCGCAACCGGAGTCGGGACTTGGACAAGCGGGATGCCAGAATCAAGAGGAAAGGAAATCGAAGTGAGGACTTGACGGAACGAGGAATCGCCACAGGCGATGGAACGGATCCCAAGGAACGTATCCGTCGGATCCGGGCAAAGGATAAGGACAATATTGCTTCGGGTTTTTTCAAGGATGACCTGGACAACCTTGTCACCCATAGACTGTTCCGAAGTCATCCCAAAGAGCTCTGACTGGATCTGCAGAGCCGCTTCACGAAAGGATTCAAGGGACGACCGGATCATGCAACCTCCTTTTAAAGAGGGATTGCAACATGAAGCCAT
>JAJZGM010000041.1 GCA_021828525.1 Nitrospirota bacterium
CAGGTCATGATGACCCTCTCGACCGGCCTTGCTTCCGGGGCCACCGGAACCGTCTCCTACGAAAAGCTTAAGCCTGTCCTCGGGATGCTCATCGACCTGAATGAGCACCATGTCATCCTTCCCCTAGCGGTCTTTGCCGTCATTCTTTTCCAGGTTTTCACCATGCTCGTCCTGGGGGAAATCGTCCCCAAGACCCTCGCCATCCAGAACAATGAGCGGATCGCCCTTCGCCTGGCCCGCCCTATTCTTCTTCTCTCCGAACTCATCGTGATTCCGGTCAGGGTCGTCACCCTGACCAGCCGGCTCGTTCTCCGTCTCATCCGGGTCACCCCCGGACCGGCCTCCTATCCCATCAGCCCGGAAGAGCTCGAACTCCTTCTCAAGGAGGGGGGGGAACATGGAATCATCAACCGCACGGAGCAGGACCTTATCCAGAGCGTCTTCAAATTTACCGACATCTCCGTCCGGGAGGTCATGGTTCCGCGGGTCCGGATGGTCACCCTCCGGACCACGATGACCCTTTCCGAAATCCAGGGAATCTTCTCCGAGCATCGCTACTCCCGGTATCCTGTCCTCCGGGGAGATACGGAGGAGGTGGTCGGCATCCTCTATTACAAGGACCTTGTCGACATCCTGACAGAAAGCTCTCCCTTCCGGATCGAGCGGATCCTCCACCCCCCCTATTTCGTGCCGGAGTCCATGAAGGTTCCCCATATCCTTAAGGAGATGCAGAAACGGCGAACCCAGATTGCCCTTGTCCTCAACGAGTACGGGGCCCTCGACGGGCTCGTGACCATGGAGGACCTTCTCGAGGAAATCGTAGGGGAGATCGAAGACGAATCAGACGAAATCGTCAAGCCCGTCGAACGACTTCGCGACGGTTCCTATCTCGTGGATGCCTCCCTGTCGGTCAGGGACCTCTCCGAGGACTATGGAATCCCCATCCCCGAAGGGGAAGACTATGAAACCCTTGCCGGATTCGTCCTCTCCCAGCTCCAGACGATTCCCCGCGGGGGCGAGTTCTTCTTTGTGAAGAACATGAAGCTCACCGTAGTGGAAATCGACCGGCAGAGGGTCGCCCGCGTCAAGGTGGAATTTCTGGACTCCCAGGACGATGCCCCGGAGCCTTCCGTCCTCCGGGAAAAAAACGGAGGTTCCCGTTGAAAAAGCTATCCGGCTCCCCTCTGGTCAAAATTCTCCTCTCTCCCATCGGCCTGATGATCGTGGTCGGGCTGGCAGGAGGATTCTTCGTCTCCGATCTCTTCCGGGGAATTGCCGAACGCCAGGCCCCCCAACCCCAGATCATGACGGGCCCTCTCAACGCCTCCCAGGCTCCGCTGGCCTATTCGGATGTCTATTCCCCTGTTTCCGACAACAAGATCATCGGATTCACCGCCGAAAAGCT
The DNA here is from genome assembly GCA_021828525.1 of Nitrospirota bacterium. GTDB lineage: Bacteria > Nitrospirota > Leptospirillia > Leptospirillales > Leptospirillaceae > UBA4572. The sequence continues at coordinate 1,406 of JAJZGM010000041.1, forward strand.
TCTCGAAAAGGACGGAAAAACCCTAGTCGAGCTTACGGTCCGCTTCCATCGCCACCCCGAATTCAAATTTTATGAAATCGGAACCTACGAACCTCCCAGCCTTGTCGACAGGAACGGGAACCTCCTCCTCGGCACAGTGATCTTTCCCGCCGACCACCACTTCAACGGAGGGGAGAGCTTCCATACCCTCCTCTCCTTCCCCGGGAAGCCGGCCTCCTATCCTGTCACGCTCTCCCTGTTCGTGGGTGAGCGCTTCGCAGGCCAGTACCATATGCTCTCCGTCTCCATGACGGGCCTCTCCCCCTCCCCTCCCTCCACATCCAGCAAAGGAAAGTCCGAACGTGTCCAATGACCCGTCCGTACGGATCATTGATCCGGAAATAGAGGACAATAACGAGAAGTTTTCTGCGGCCCTGATGGGGGCAGCCTCCGGACAGATCTTCGGCCTTGTGGCTCTCCTGATGGGACTGGTCGGCGGACTGATGTCGGATCAGCAGACCGGACTCGTCGATGTCGGGATCGGCATGGGAATCTTTTCCGCCTTTTCGCTCCTCCATTACGGGATATCCCGCCGATGGCTCGGTCCGGCGGACCCCCAGCGCCTCCAGGCAAGCCTGACCTTCTTTGCCCCGGCCTTTCTGGGAGGCTTGCTTTACTTTTACGCCACATTCGCCGACACCGCATGGCCTGTCATGGGGTTTGCCGGAGGATTCCTCTTCATCCTCCTCTTGGGAAAGGGTATCCTTTTTCTCGAACACACCCCTCCCCGCTCCCGGAAGACGACGTATGTCTTTTCGCCCTTTGAGCGCCAGTCCCTTCTGATCGTTGTCCTCGTTGGGTCAATCCTCGGCGTGGGAGTCGGGATGAGCTCCCAGGGACACCGGGCCATCGGACGAGGACCCTTCGCCCGGACATTCCTTTCCGAACAAATTCTTTCGTCCCGCCATCAGGCGGATCTTCTGCTTTTTGGCCTGCCTCATTCCTACCGCCTCCTTCGCGCCCTGAAGGAGGCCAGTGGGCGGGGACTCCCCGTTCGCGTCCTCGTCACGGCGGAGGCGCTCACGCACTTTCCTGCCGAAATCCGCTCCCTGACATCCGCAGGAGTTCCCGTCAGGATTCTCCCGGACCACCTCCCGGCTTTCGTACGGCCCATGGCCCTCTTCGACCGCCGAATTCTGCTGACCGGCTCGGCTGGATGGGGATCCCTCACTCCGGAGGCCGGAACACTGATGCGCATGGAGGCCAATATTCTCTCCCAGGGCCGGATCCACGCCACACAAAGTCTCTTCGACAACCTCTGGAACCACTCTTCCCTCCCCGCGAAGGGCACGGCTTCCGCCGGCCCTTGACGCCCTTTTCTCCTCCTGCTATAGTAATGACAGACCAAAATGGTCTGCGATAAATCAGGTCGGAGAATTCGATGCTCAAACTGACAAAAAAAGTCGACTATGCCCTTCTGGCCTTAAATCTCATGGCCAGAAACGAAGAGGGCGGGATATCGAATGTCCGGGATATCGCGGCCCTGTACAGCATTCCCCCGGAAATTCTGGCCAAGGTGATGCAGAAATTGTCCAAATCCGGACTTATCCAGAGTCATAATGCTCCAAAAGGGGGATATTCGCTCAAGATTCCGGCGGAAGAGATTTCCGTTCTCAAGGTTCTGGTCGCCGTCGAGGGACCGGTCGGAATCGTCAGCTGCTCGGACGGAACTGACAGAACCTGCCAGCAGAGGGACCAATGCGATATCCGGTCTCCGCTGGAGAGACTACAAAACAATATTCTATGGTTCCTGGAAGCCCTCTCCATCCGGGAGCTGGGACAGGAGCCGGCCGTTCTGAAAGGAGTCACTGATGGATCAAGTCTATTTGGACAACCACTCCACCACAAGGGTTGACCCGCGCGTCGTCGAGGCGATGCTTCCGGCCTTCACCGAAATTTATGGAAATCCAAGCTCCCGTAACCATTCCTTCGGATGGCAGGCGGAAGAGTTGGCCGAAAAGGGTCGGGAGGAGGTGGCTGCCCTCATCGGCGCCGATCCTAAGGAGATCGTCTTCACCTCCGGGATGACCGAATCGGACAATCTTGCCATCAAGGGAGCGGCAGGAATGTACCGGGAGAAAGGAAATCACATCATCACCGCCGAAACGGAGATCCGTTCCGTTCTCGATCCCATCCGCTCTCTCGAGGCCCAGGGATTTGTGGTGACAGTCCTCCCCGTCGACAAGACAGGACGGGTGGACCCCCAGGCTGTCCGGGCCGCCATCAGGCCGGAGACGATCCTGGTCTCCATCATGACCGTCAACCATGAAGTGGGAACGGTCCAGCCGATTTCCGAGATTGGCGCCATCACCCGGGAAAAGGGCGTCCTTTTCCATACGAATGCCGCCTATGCCGCGGGAGTGATGCCGATCGACGTCAACGCCATGAATATCGACCTCCTCTCGTTCAATGCCCACCTGATCCACGGGCCGAAGGGAGTGGGAGCGCTCTATGTCCGGAGAAAACCCCGTGTGCGTCTTGTTCCCCAGATCGAGGGAGGGGGCCATGAGCGGGGCTTCAGGTCGGGAACACTCAATACACCAGGCATTGTCGGATTCGGGGCCGCCTGCCGGATCCTCCGCGAGAACCTTCCCTCGGAAATCGCCCACAGGAAGGCCCTTCGCGACCGTCTCGAAAACGGGATCCTGGAAGCGATCGAGTATGTGGAGGTGAACGGAAGCCGGGAACACCGGAGTCCGGCCGTGAGCAATCTCTCCTTCGCCTTCGTGGAAGGGGAGGCCCTTCTCATGGGTCTCCGGGAGACTGCACTTTCTTCGGGTTCGGCCTGCACCTCGGCCACCCTCGAGCCCTCCTACGTCCTCAAGTCCCTGGGGGTCGGAACGGATCTCGCGCATTCCTCGATCCGGTTTTCGGTCGGCCGGTTCAACACCATGGAGGAAATCGAGGCCGTGATTCACAGTGTCAAAAGGGCAGTCGGGAAACTTCGTGACATGTCGCCTCTCTATGAAATGGCCAAGGAGGGGATCGATCTCAAGAGCGTTCAGTGGAGTCCGCACTGATCGCAGGCTTTTCGGGAATTCTCCCCCAAGGGGGATAACGACGGACGGAAGATCCGAACACAAACATATGGAGTGGTGAGATGGCATACAGCGACAAGGTGATTGATCATTACAACAACCCGAGAAACATGGGATCCTTCGAAAAGACGGAAGAAAACGTGGGGACGGGGATCGTCGGAGCCCCCGAATGCGGAGACGTCATGAAGCTCCAGCTCAAGATTAACGAAGACGGGATCATTGAGGAGGCCCGCTTCAAGACCTTTGGCTGCGGATCGGCGATCGCCTCGAGCTCCCTTGCCACCGAATGGGTCAAGGGCAAGACGGTGGAGGATGCCCTCAAGATCAAGAACACCGAAATCGCCAAGGAACTCAATCTTCCCCCGGTCAAGCTCCACTGTTCGGTGCTGGCGGAGGATGCCATCAAGGGAGCGATTTCGGACTATCAGAAAAAGAAGGAACAACACGCCTGAAAAGGGAGGAGTCTATGATCCAGATGACTGAAGCGGCCGCCAGCGAAGTGGCCCGTCTTAAAAAGAATCAGAACAAGGAAACCCACTTTCTTCGTCTGGGAATAGAGGGAGGAGGCTGCTCCGGGCTCTCGTATCTCATCAAGCTCGAGGAGACTCCCCAGGAATTCGACGAGGTGATCGACGGGCCGAAGGACATCCGTATCGTGATCGACCCCAAAAGCAAGGTCTACCTCGATGGGTCCACCCTGGACTATGTCGGCGGTGGACTGATGGGGGGTGGATTCAAATTCGAGAACCCGAACGCCAGCCACAGTTGCGGGTGCGGATCCTCCTTCTCGGCCTGACGGGTCCGTGACAAAACAGAAAATACAGATATTGATGATGTGTCCGGGAAGGGGGAAATCCGGTCTCCCTTCTTTGGCGTAGGGAGATTCTGATGTTCGAATCGGGAATTTCTGCAAAAAAAATGACTTCGGAAAACCTCTTGCACCCGGAGAGCCGGGAGCACAGCCATTCCATTTGCTGGAACTGCGAAAAAAATCTGGGAGACGAGGATGTCTGTCCTTCTTGCGTCCGGGTCCAGCCCTTCGGAGAGGAACGGGATTATTTCAGCATTCTCGGCCTACCCGTCAAGCTGACGCTCGATCCGAGGCTCCTTGTTGCGGCTTACCACGAAAGGAGCCGGACCTTTCATCCCGACCACCATGTGGGAGATTCGGAAAAGGAGCAGGAAATCACCCTGGCCAACTCCTCGCTGGTGAACCTGGCTTTCAGGACCCTTCGGGATCCTTTCCTGAGGGCCCACTACTTCATCGGTCACGTCAAGGGAGAGCCGGCCCGACCCAACCGCAAGGCCACCCTTCCCTCAGGTGACCTCATGGAGATCATGGAGCTCAAGGAAGAACTTGAATCCCTCCTCTCGACCCAGGGCCCCCAGGCGGCAGAACTGCGTCTTCGGTCAGTGATGGACCCTATCGAACGTGACATCTTTGACTCCTTCGAGGTGATCGACCATCAACTCGAAGCTGCCGAAAAGGATGAGGCGGCCCTGTCCCGGGCTCTCGCCACCCTGGCCGGACGGCTCGAAAAACGTTCCTATCTTCAGAATCTGCTCAGGGAAATAAAGGAGGCGTCGTGAACAGGACCGTTGTGGGCATCGACCTTGGAACGACCCATTCCCTCGTGGCCTATCGCCGGGAGGATGGCCGGGTCGAAGTTCTTCCCGACAGGGAAGGACGCCTGCTCCTGCCATCGGTGGTGGCCCTTTCAAGAGACGGCGTTCGTGTCGGGTGGAACGCAAGGGAGAGGGTCAACGACCCTGAAACGACGGTCATCTATGCCGCAAAACGGCTCATGGGCCGCTCCTTTGAAGAAACGGAATCGGAACGCCGGCACCTGACCTATCCCATCATCGACCGGAATGGATCCCCCGCCGTCCCCGATCCTTTCAGAAATCGATTCCTGACCCCGCCGGAGATTGGCGCCCTCGTGCTTCGGGAACTGAGGAGCCGGGCGGAAGAGGCCCTGTCCTGCGAGGTGACCGAAGCGGTCATCACGGTTCCGGCCTATTTCAATGACGCCCAGCGGCAGGCGACAAAGGACGCCGGCTCCCTTGCGGGGTTGAACGTCCTCCGGATCATCAACGAACCGACGGCGGCCGCCCTGGCTTACGGACTGGGTTCCGGAAAGGACGGACTCTTCGCCATCTTCGACCTGGGCGGAGGAACCTTTGATTTCTCCCTTCTCGATATCCGGAAGGGCATTTTCGAAGTCAGGGCCACCAGCGGCGACACCCACCTGGGAGGCGAGGATTTCGACAGGGCCATTGTCACGGAATGGCTCGGGGAAAGCCCGAAACTTTCCTCCCTGGCGGAGCGCTCCGAAGTGCGGGATCTTCTGCGAAAAGAAGCGGAACGGGCAAAGATCGCCCTTTCTTCACGGACAGAGGTGGAGGTCGCCATCCCTGCGGCAGGGTTTCGGACCTCTCTGACAAGGGACCGGATGAATGCTCTGGTCGAACCTTTCGTGGAGAGGGCCCTCTCCTGCGTCCGGTCTGCCCTCGCGGACAGCGGAACGCCCCCATCGGGGGCGGACGGCGTCATTCTTGTCGGGGGATCCACCCGGTTCCTGCGTTTCAAGGAGGCGGTGGCCTCCTTTTTCGGGAAGCCCCTCTTCGACAGCGTGGACCCCGACCTGGTCGTCGCCGAGGGAGCGGCCGTCCAGGCTGACATCCTGTCTGGCCGCCGCAAGGACCTTCTCCTTCTTGACGTGACCCCCCTCTCCCTCGGCATCGAGACCATCGGGGGCGTCACCAGCACCCTGATTCCCCGGAACACCACGATTCCTGCCCAGGCCAAGGAGCTCTTCACCACCTATGTCGACGGACAGACGAACGTGGACATCCATGTTCTTCAGGGAGAGAGGGAGATGGCCCAGGACAACCGGAGCCTGGCCCGCTTCACCCTGTCGGGCATTCCTCCCCTCCCCGCAGGAACGCCGCGAATCGAGGTCACCTTCCAGATCGACGCGAACGGGATTCTCGAGGTCACGGCACGGGAGCAGACCACCGGAAAGATGTCCAATGTGGTGATCCACCCTTCCTACGGGCTGGGAAAGGAGGACGTGCGAACCCTCCTCAAGGAGGCCTTTTCCCACGCCCAGGAAGATTTTGCCACCCGGCTCCTCGTCGATGCAAAAACCGAAGCTCAGACCGTCATCAATGCCACGATCCGCGCCCTCGAACGGGTCGGCTCCGACATTCTTCCCGATGCCGACCGGGAGGCCATTTCCCGACAGGTGGAAGCCCTGAAAAAGGCCATGGAGGGAACGGACGGGCGGAAGGTTCGCGATGAAACCCGGCTTCTCGACAATCTGACCCAGCCTCTGGCCGAGCGGCTGATGAACCAGTCTATTTCCAATGCCCTTTCGGGAATGGCCCTCCCAAAAGAAGGAGGATCCCATGCCTAAGGTCTCTTTTCGATCCGACGATCGTCTGACCGAGCCTTTTCCCCCCGTCACCGTGGAGGTGGAGGAAAATGCCACCATCCTCGAGGCCGCCAAAAAAGCCCATGTTCCCCTGGAGCACAACTGCGGGGGAGTGTGTGCATGCTCGACCTGCCATGTCATTCTCGACGACGGCTTTGAGCGCCTTTCTGTCATGGAGGAGGACGAAGAGGACCAGCTCGACGAGGCCGAAGGGCTGACGCTCAAGTCCCGCCTCGGCTGCCAGGCCCACATAAAGGGAGACATCACCGTCCGGATTCCCCCCTGCAGCAAGGGGTCTCACGAACACTAACTTAGGGATGCAGGCATGAACTGGAACGAACCCTATGAAATCGGATATCAGCTTTACGAACACCACCCGGAGGTCGACCCCCTGACGGTCCGCTTCACCGACATGCATAAGTGGATCCTCGACCTTCCGGGGTTTTCGGGAGACCCCCGGGCCTCGAACGAAAAGACTCTCGAGGCCATCCAGATGGCTTGGCTTGAAGAATGGAAGGACAACCAGTAGCCCCCCCCAGAATCCTGCGGGTCCGGAATCGTCCTTCCTCGGCCTCCCTTTCTCCCCAGGCATTGGTTGCCCGACTCCTGTGGGCTCGCCGGGGGACAGGACGTCCCGTCACCTGGGAGGACTACAGAAAGGCCCGCGAAAGCCGGAAGGGGGGAGTCGACATCGATTTCCCCACCTTCAGGGCCCTTCTCGAATCAACCCGGCCCGACCCCGGCTTTCTCTGGCGGGACCACCCGTTTCGTCCCGGAGTCCGGGATGCCGAAGGCCGGGAATATGAAGTTCTCGCCACCTCCCCGGGTCGCATCGACCTTCTGAGGGAGGACGGAGTGACAGGATATTCGACTTGGGAAGAATTTCGGGAATTTTTCAGACCGATCGCCCAAAACGAGGAACCATGAGGGATAGGAAGCCCCCACAACCAATCAGGGAGAATCCATGAGTCAGGAAAAAGACCAGGAAATTGGACAGGCGGTCATGAAGGGCCTGGGCCGGGTGATCGAACCGGATTTCAAAAAGGATCTTGTCACTCTGAAGATGATCGAGGATCTAGGCGTCAAGGATGGCCATGTGACCTTTACCGTCATACTCACGACCCCGGCCTGCCCCCTCAAGGAAGAGATCAAGAAAGCCTGCATGGAGGCCCTGGCCCCCATCGAAGGCATCCGTTCCGTCGAC
>JAJZGM010000042.1 GCA_021828525.1 Nitrospirota bacterium
GGTGTGGGGGTTGTCGACCCGGAAAAGCCGGATCCCCTTGGCGACCCAGAAAAGAACGACCCGTTTAAGCTCCTGCCAGAGCCCCTCCCAGTCCTCCGACAAAAAGTCGAAGGGATAGATGTCCTGGTATTTCTTGGGAGGGTTCTCCGCATAGTGGATCGACCCGTCCGGACGTCTCCTGAACCATTCCGGATGATCCCTGACATAGGGATGATCGGGCGAGCACTGGAAGGCCAGGTCCAGGGCCACTTCAAGCTTCAGCCCTTCCGCCGTCCCGAGAAAGTCCTGGAAGTCGGCCATGGTTCCCAGACGGGAATCGATGGCGGTGTGTCCTCCCTCCTCCGAGCCGATCGCCCAGGGAGACCCCGGGACATCCCCCGTTGCGGCGGGCGTGTTGTTCGGCCCCTTCCGGAAGGCATGGCCGATCGGATGGATGGGAGGGAGATAGACCACGTCGAACCCCATGGCGGCGATGGCCGGAAGGCGGCGGGTGGCATCCTGGAGAGTTCCGTGAAGACCCGGAACCGTTCCGGAGCTCCTCGGAAAGAACTCGTACCAGGCGCCCCGGAGGGCACGCTCCCGTTCGACATGGACCCGAAAGATCCCGGAGAGGGTGACGAAGCGGGGATCGGGAAAGGCGGAGGCCTCCTCTCCCCGCCGTTTGTCGAGCGCCAGGGCCACCCTCTGGTCCAGATCCCCGTCCTTCTCCCAAAGGGAGAGCCACCGGAAAAGTTCGGAAGTCCGGGCTCCTCTTCCGGCCCGGGCCAGGTGAGTGCGGAGGATCTGGGCCCCTTCCAGAATCCAGGTTTCGAAATCCTCGCGCTGTCCGGCCCGGACCTTTTTTTCAAGCCCGTCCTGCCAGTGGGCCACCTCGTTGATCCAGGCCCTGATCCGAAACTTAGCCACTCCCTCCCGGCGAAAGACCAGGCGTCCCGTCCAGAGATCGTTCCCTGCCGAGACCATGGCCTGTGACTCCCAGACGGAATCTCCCTCCTCGCACACTTCGAGGAGGACCCCCAGGGGTTCATGGCCGTCGGCCAGGACGTCCGCGTCCACCTCGAGGGATTCTCCCGGGATCCGCTTGACCGGGTATCTTCCTCCGTCGACCGAGGGGGAGACGCGCTCAATCCGGACCCGCTGGCGTCCTTCGGAGGGGGTCCCTCCGGGATGCAGAATTTCCGGATCTGGACCTGACGGTTTTTGAAGGTATTCCTCCAATCGGCATCCCTCCTTTTTTCTGGTCCCGATACGGGACCGGTCTCCTTTTATGTGCGGAGCCATTGACCGGAGCGCTAACAGACCCCCGGCTTCCGGGACCCCCTCCGGCCCGGGATCCTCTTCCCGGAAAGGGCCCGGGCGGCCAGATCAATATCCCCAAGAAGAATATCGGCCATGTCCCGGCTGAAGTTCTCCTTGACCACGACCCTGAGGATGGACCGGGCGGCCAGGTCGGGGGGAAGGGGGTAGGCGGGAAGGATCCAGCCCCGCTCCCGGATCTTATCCGAAAGATCCGATGCGGAAAATCCTGCACCGGTGGCGATCTCGAAGGTCACGATCGGGAGATGGTCCGCGGGGCCTATCACCTTGAACCGGGGATCGTCGGCCAGTCTGTCCGCCAAAAAGCTGGCGTTGGCCTTCGAGGTGGCGTGAATGCGCCGGTATCCTTCGAAGCCCAGCCGGAGAAGCATGTAGTACTGGGCGAGCATCATGGAGCTTCCCCGGGAAAAATTGAGGGTGTAGGTCGCCTCCTCCCCTCCCAGGTAGTTGACGCGGAAGACCAGCTCTTCCGGAAGATCCTTCTCTTCCCGAAAGAGAAGCCAGCCGATCCCCGGGTAAACGAGGCCGTACTTGTGGCCGGAGACATTGATGGAGCGGACATGGGGAAGCCTGAAATCCCAGCGGAGATCGGGTTCCAGGAAAGGAAGGACGAATCCCCCGCTGGCTCCGTCCACATGGATCGGGATCTCCCACCCCTTTTTTTCCCGGATCCTTGAAAGGAGACGGTCAATCTCCTCCACCGGATCGAGATGGCCGGTATAGGTCGATCCCAGGATCGCCCCCACGCAGATTGTCCGCTCGTCGACCGCCCTCTCCACCGCCTCCGGGTCGAGGGTGAACCGCTCCCCCGCCATCGGAAGGAGCCTGAGCTCTACCTCGAAATACCGGGCGAACTTCTCCCAGACGACGTGCACCCCGCTTGAGGCGACGATGTTCGGGCGGTCGGCGGGAAGTCCCCGGGCCAGGCGCTCCTTTTTCCACCGCGTCTTGTGGGCCAGGAGGGCCAGCATGATGGCCTCGGAGGAACCGACCGTCGCCGTTCCGATTCCTTCCCCTCCCTTCGGGGCATGAAAAAGGCGGGCCAGCATGTTGACCACCCGTTCCTGGATCACGCCCGTCTGGGGATATTCCTCCTGGTCGACCAGATTCTTGTTGAGGGTGCAGTCGATCAGCCTTTCGGCTTCGGGCTCCATCCAGGTGGTGACAAAGGTGGCCAGGTTCAGGGCGGGGTTTCCGTCGAGATTCAGCTCGTCTGTGATGAGGCGGTAGGCCACCTCGGCCGGCACCCCTTCCCCGGGAATTTCGAACCGGGGGATTTCCCGGGAAAAGGAACGACTGCCGTAGGTGACGGAAAGAAGGCGTTCTTCGGGGGAGAGGGTGGCGATGGGGCGTTTTTTCGAGAGCATGGGAGGATCCCCTTTCGGTTCGGGTTCTGGAAAAACGATCCCGGGCCCCCATCGCTAGGAGAACTCTCCGGACTGGCTCCCGCCAGCCTTTAGTCGGAGGGACGGGAGAGGTCGGGAGAGGGCTCCTGTGGCACCTGGATCTCCTGGTGGTACCGGGAATGGTAGAGGGTTTCGATCTTTTCAAAGGGAATCTTGCTGACGCACTGGCGGGACAAGGTGGCGCCCTTCCGGTTGCAGGAGAGGCTCATCCGGAACAGGGCGTCCCGGTCGTCGACGGTCATCCAGAGGTCCTGTCTCCCCCCCGGCGACAGAGAGGCCGGGGTTCCATTGGGGAGAGGAAAGAGGCGAAGATCGAAACATCCCTTTTGACAGGACTTTGAGACCCGGAAATATCCGGCGTGGGGGTGGTGGCCGCCGGTCACCAGAAAGACTCCCCCCGACGGAAGGGCCAGAAGACGCGAAATTCTCCCGGAGGTCGGCTCGAGGTTCCTGATCCGAAGATGGGGGGCCGCCTCGCCCAGATCGATCCATCCCAATGCCGCCCCTTTTTCCAGGCTCAGGTAGAGACGGTCCTCAAAGGGAGAAATCCCCGGGGATGCGGGGTCCTGGCCAGAGAGAGATCCGGGAAAGGTCCCGGCGCAGGAGGTCTTTCGGCAGCCTGCCGGGATCCGCAGGATCGCCCCGGAGTGGACAAAGGTCACCCAGAGATCTCCCCTCTTCGGGTCGTAGGCGATCCCCGACGGAGACCCGGAAGACGGAAGGCGGAAAAAGGACAGGCAGTGGCGACCGGCACAGTCTCCGGAAAGGAAGACCACGCGTCGGCCCAGGCGGTCCAGAACGGCCAGCCGATGCCTTCCGGAATCATAGACGGCGCGGAAGGGATAGGCCGGACGTTCCGGAAGACGATAGGTCCGGAGGCAGGATTTGGAGAGACACCGGGGAGGAACATAGATCACCTTGTCCCCGAGACGCAGAAGGACATAGGCGCCTCCCCGCTCCGGGTCGGACACGACATCCCCGGGATCGCCCAGGATTGGCTCAAGCGGGATCAGAGTCGCGCAGTCTTCGTTCCGGCAGGAAGGGGGGAGAACATAGACCCCGTTCCGGAGAGCCGAGGCGACATAGAGGGCCCCCGAGCGGTCCCGGGCCAATCCTCTGAAGCCAAAATTGCTCACCGGAAGGGCAAGCTTGGAATATTGGGTCACCGGTCCGGGAGAGTCCTCTTCCTGGGAGGCTGGGGAGGCCGCCAGAGCCATGGGTCCGAAGGATAAAAGCCCGGAGAGCATCCCCCCCAGGAGAAGGGTCGTCAGAAGTCTACGCCGGTCAGACCGGGGGATGGATGGCATTTTCGTCTCCGATTTCATGAATCAGGTTCAGGATGTAGTTCCGGTCGGCCCCCAGGTCGGGGAATCCCGAACGGGAGGTGGCGGTCACATCCATCCGCAGGCCCCCCCGCACAGGAGAGAGGGTCACTTCGAGACGGGAGGCGTGGTGCCAGAAGGAGGGCCCGACCCTGACATCGAGGCGGCCGGGAGTCGCCTCCTCGATATGCCACCCTGAAAAGCTCCCGATGGAGTGCGTGATATTGGCATAAAGCTTGTCCGGATCCCCGTAGAATATCTGTGAACTCACCTCGGGCAGGGGATATCCTCCCGTAGTCCAGGCCCGGTTCAGGGTGAAATAGACATGGATCCGCGTCAATGGGCCCGGGGTATTGATGAAGGCGGCGTTGTTTGCAATGAGGTCCCCGCCCAGATAGACCAGAGCCAGAAAGACCGTCAGGGCCAAAATTTTGAGGGATTTCAAGCGCGGCTACCTCTTTTCGACGCCGGAGGCTTCGAGAAAGCGCTCCGCATCGATCGCCGCCATGCAGCCTGTCCCCGCGGCCGAGATCGCCTGACGGTAGACGGGATCGGAGACATCTCCGGCGGCAAAAAGGCCCGGAACGCTGGTCTTTGTCCCGGAGGTTGTCTTCAGGTACCCCACGGCATCCGTTTCCGCCATTCCCTGAAGGAAGGCCGTGTTCGGGCTGTGGCCGATGGCCACGAAAAATCCGCTGCAGGCGTGGATCGATTCCTCGCCGGTCTTTGTGTCCCTGATCCGGACCCCGGACACCTGCTGTTTCGACACGTCGAGAATCTCGAGGATCTCCTTGTTCCAGAGGAAGCGGATCTTCGGGTTCTCGAAGGCCTTCTCCTGCATGATCTTGGAGGCGCGAAGGGTGTCCCGGCGGTGAATGACGGAGACGGTTGTGGCGAAACGGGTCAAAAACAGCGCCTCCTCAAGGGCCGTGTCCCCTCCGCCGACCACGACGATCTCCTTGTCCCGGAAGAAGAATCCGTCACAGGTGGCGCAGGCGGAGACCCCCGCGCCCATCAGGGCCTTCTCCGACGGAATCCCCAGGAACTTGGCCGACGCCCCGGTGGCCACGATCACGGTCCAGCTCTCATGAACTGTCCCTTCGTCGGTGATGACCCGGAAACCCCCGCCCTCCCGCTTCTCGACCCTCTCGATGACCGCCGGCTCGATGCGGGCCCCGAACCGGAGAACCTGGGCCCGCATCCGCTCGATCAGTTCGGGGCCGGTGATCCCGTCCGGAAATCCGGGAAAATTTTCGACCTCGGTCGTGATGGTAAGCTGACCTCCCGCCTGGGGGCCCTCCAGAACCAGGGGCGACAAAAAAGCCCGCGCCGTATAAAGGGCGGCCGTAAGCCCCGCCGGACCCGTTCCCAAGATGATTACCTTTTCCACACTGACTCCTTCCCCATCCGTCTTCCCCTCTGCCGGGTCCATTTCCGTTCCATATCCCTCAACAATACCAAGGGGGACAAAATCCGGTCAACCCGTCATTCCTTCACGGGATCACGACCTACGACCTTCTTCCGGATGTCGGGAAGATAGTTCAGATAGTCGACCCCTTCGGCGAACCGGAGCGTCGCCCGGTCGACCTGATAGCGATATTGATAGGTGGCGAGCGCGGCTTCGGTGTTGAGGAGATAGACTTCGGCCAGGGAGAGCGCGACGATCGAGATGAGATTGGCGGAATAACGCTTGTTGGCAAGGACCAGCGCGAGATTTGCCTCCCTCACCGCCTCGGTGTAGGCCCGGATGTTCGCCAGGTCCGATGCGGTCCGGGCCCGGGCCCGGACGACCTGATAGCGGATATTATGGGACCAGTCGGATATCCCGTATTGACGTTCACGCGCCTTCTCGTGGGCCCGTTCCGTCAGGCCACGGATCATTCCGCCCGTGTAAATGGGAATGGTGATCGTTCCCCCACCCGACCACAATCCGGGTGAATAGCTGTTGCTGGTGACCAGATTTCCCATGAAACCGTAGCTACCGAAGGCCGAGATCAGGGGATAATGCTGCGCCCGTTCATAGCGTGTCCGTTCCTTGTCCTGCTTGAAGAGGTTTCTGAAAGCGTTGATCTCGGGGCGGTAGGTCAGGCCCCGGGTGATGGCTTGGTCGCTTCCCGTCAAAAGCTCCGACACATGCCCCAGGCGGCCGGTGAGAGTGTAGTCGGAGCGGCCAGTCCGGCCCAGTCCCATGGAGTCATTCAAGTGGGCGATCTGGGCCACGAGATCGTCCTTCTCGGACTCCAGAAGGGCCCGGGCCTTTTCGTAGTCGACCTGGGCCAGGTCGTAATCGAGCTGGGAGCGGTAGTCCGACTGGTAGAGGGCCCGGGTCAGGTTCTTCACAAGTTTTCTCTGTTCGAGATTTTTCCGGTAGACCTCGATCAGCTTCCGGTCGAGAAGGACATGATAGTAGGCCTCCTTCACCTGAAGGATCACCCAGGCGTCCTGGCTGTAAAGCCAGAATTCGGAGGCACGCTTTCCCGCGAGCCTCTGCTTGACCCGGTGTTCGAATTTTCCGAAGTCGAGCAAAAGCTGATTGACGCCGATGGTCGCGAGTGCCATGGATTCGTTGGGGGCGGAAAGAGGACCCATCTTGGCATAATCCATCGGAAAGACCGGAGTCACAAAGTTCATGTTGTTGATATATTCATTGCCCAGTCCGGGGTTGGCAATTCCATAGAGGGCCCCTGCTCCGACATGGGGGAAAAAGTGGGACTTCGACACCTTGACCTTCGCTCCCTGCTTCCTGACGGCATGGCTGAACCAGAAGAGTTTCGGATGGTGTGTCAGCCCGAAATGGACCGCCTCGTCCACGGAAAGGGTCCCGGGGGGAACGTCCGATGATGAGATCACAGTGCTGTTTTCCGAAAAGGCCGAAGGGGGAAGGCCCAGGAGCGTCCCCAAAAGGACAAGGGTAAAAAGCCACCCGCGCATCGCCCGAATTTCAGAGAACGTCCTGCCGTAGACCCCCGAAGTTTTTCCTGCCTGGGTGTGTGTGTTCACAAAGACCATACCCTCCTGTCCTTCCATTGGGGCCCGGATCTCGTCCGGGCCCGGAATCGTATTACAGCTGGCGCGCGGGCCGGAACGGAACCGGCTTGTAGGGCAGCGCCCTGACCTTCTCACCCGAATGGACGTGCCATTTCCCGGCCAGGACCAACTGGTCTCCCGCCGAAAGCCCCGAGAGGATCTGGACCCACTTGGCGTTGTCGATGCCCAGCACAACAGGAACCTCCAGAGCCTTTCCGTCTTTTACGATCATGACCGAATAGGGCTTGTCGCGCCGGGCCATGATGGCCATGCCCGGGATGAGGATGGCATCGGGAAAGCGCTGGAGAAAGAAGGTAAACTTTCCGTACATCCCGGGATGGATGACGAATCCCGGATTGTCCATGTCGACCTCGGTGCGCATCGTCCGCGTTCTCTGGTTTTCCGCAAAATCGTACCGGGTGACCCGCCCCCAGAAGGTTTGATGGGGGAGGCCCGCGAAATGGACCATGACCCTTTGTCCCCGCCGGATCTTTGGAGCGACGTCGGCCGGCACCCAGACATAGGCCCGGAGGGTGTCCACCTGCTCAAGCGTCACCAGGGGCTGGGCGGTGGTGGTGGCGTTCGTCCCCTCCGAAATCAGCTTTCCGGGATCCACATAGCGATGGGTGATCATCCCGTCGAAGGGGGCCCGGATGGTCTTGTAGGAGATCAGGGCTTCCTCATGGCGCATTTCGGCCACGGCCTTCAGATAGGCGGCCAGTTTCTGCTGGACCCGCTCCTTCGAGATGAGGGCCGGATGGTCGAGCCAGACCTTCTTGATCCGGTGGTAGGTGAGGTCGGCGATCCGGACCCGGGCGACCGTCCTCTGGTAGGTCTGGTAGAGCTCCGGGTCCTGGATATAGGCCAGCACCTGTCCCTTGTGCACATAGTCCCCCTTGTCCACGTTCAGGTATTTGAGGTAGCCGGGAACGTGGGCATAAAGAATCGCCTGGCGGAAGGACTCGATTCCCGCCGGGATCGTGACCTTGTGGTGGAGAGTCCGGAGCCGGACCGGCTGGACCTGGACCACAGGAAGGGGCTGGGGGGGAGTCTTTGGAGGAAAGATCCAGTACCAGACAAACAGGACGAGTGGCCCGACGATCAGGACGGCGAAGACTCCCAGGACGATTCGAAGCGCGAGGGGAGGCAGATGGACGTCGTTTAAGTCGATTTCGTTTTTCCATTCCGGCCGGAAGGACTCGTGGTCTTCCCCGGATGAGTGTCCCTCTCCGGGCCCCGGAGCATGACCGGTCTCGGTCTCACCCATGCTCATGCCTCCTTGCCCCTTCGATCCGGATCCCCGTCTTCGTCATTGACACCATTCGATTCCTCTCCCTAATATCAGCAGATGGAGCTTTTGCGACCACCCCAACAATCTCCGGGGGAAGACTCCCCCGGCCCGTCCACCAGGAGTCCTGCACCCATGCTGACCAACGCCCCCGATACCCGCCCGGCACACACCCATGCGGGCCTCTTCATTCCTGACGCCTCCCGGTCCCTGCTCCTGGTCTCCGGAGAGGACCGGATCCCCTTTCTCCAGGGTCTTCTCTGCCAGGATGTGGCGGCCCAAAAACCGGGTACGCTCCGCTACGGCTTCTTGCTCAATCCGAAGGCCCGGATCCTCTTCGATTCCTGGATTGCGGTCCGTCCGGAGGACGTCCTGCTCTCCCCTTCCGGGGAGACGGAAGAGGCCTTCATCGCCCACCTCAAAAAGTACCTCTTCTTCCGGACAAAGGCCAAGATCACCTCCCTCACCGGGAATTTCCGGAGCATGACGCTTGTCGGCCGGGAAGCCCCGGCGCTGGCCACCCCTCTCTTCTCGAACGATCCGGCCGAGGATGGCTACCGGACCCTCTCCGGGGGGGGATTCGCCTTTCTCCGTCCCCATCCCTTTGCCTTCGAACGGGATGCCGGACCCTGGATCGATCTCTGGATTCCCCGGGATTCCTTTGAAAAAGCCGCCCGGGACCTCGAGGGGCGGGTCCTGTCGGCCGGAGGCATGACCCTTGACGCAGGGGCCATTGAAACCTATCGCCTCGAG
>JAJZGM010000043.1 GCA_021828525.1 Nitrospirota bacterium
ACAGGAAAAGGTTGGGGCTGTGAGGCGCGGTCTTCCAGGCGTCCGGGACGGAGGTATAGGCCTTGATCCGATCGAGGGCCCGGCTGTCGGAATAGGCCGGCGTTCCGTCGTTTCTGAAAAGAATGATGGTCGTCCCGGTGGCCTGGGCCATTTGCCGGATGGTCTCCGGAACCGATTCGGGCTTGCCCGCTCTCATCGCCGCGGAAAGAAGGCTGTTTGCCGATTCCACCCCGGTCCGGGCATGGTCGAGCCCCCGAAGTTCGGCCGAGATCATGAGAAGGACAAGAAGCAGCGTTCCTAAGGGAATGGTGACGACCAGACCCCAGAAGAGACGGCCCAGCCACAGCCTGACAAATCCTGGCCCAGCGTTCACCTTTCCCCCTTTGCCGGTCCGGCCGGCGGAAGAAGCCGTCGGAGCCCCCTAGACCGTCTCGATGCTGGTGATCTCGTAACGTTCGACCACCGGATTTGCCAGCAGGCGGTCACACCATTCCCGGGCCTTCTCGGGAAGACCCGGCTCCGACGGGAGGATCACCTCGACCAGCTTCCCGATCCGCACATCTTCCACCTGGGAGTGTCCCATATCGGAAAGAGCCTGGCGCACGGCCTCCCCCTGCGGATCGAGAACGCCTTCCCGGATGCGGACCAGAATAGTGACCCGGACCCGGGAAGTTGTCTCACGACTCGACGGCATGGCCCACCACCCTTTCATAAATTTTTTCGTACCCTTCCTTGACCGACCCCAGATCCATCCGGAAACGGTCCTTGTCCAGCTTTTCTCCTGTTCCGGCATCCCAGAGCCGGCTCGTGTCCCCGTCGATCTCGTCGCCCAGGACGAGAGCGCCGGCCGAATTCCAGCCAAACTCGAGCTTCATGTCCACCAGGATGAGTCCCCTTTCACGATAAAAGGGAAGAAGGATCTCGTTCGTCCGGAGGGCCAGGGTCCGGATTTCGTCCAGGACCGCATCGGAGGCGAGCTTCAGGATCCGGATATGATCCCGGTTGACCATGGGATCTCCCAGGTCGTCCCGCTTGTAATACCACTCGATCACGGGGAAGGAGAGCTCCTCCCCTTCCGGGATTCCCAGCCGCTTTGTCAGGGATCCGGCCACCCTGTTTCTGACAACCACCTCCAGGGGGACCATCTCAAGCCTGTCGATGACCATCCTCCGGGGAGAGTCGAGCGAGCGGTAGTGGACCGGAACCCCTTTCTCGGCCAGGAGCCGGAAAAGGGTCGCGGAAATCTGGCAGTTGATGGCTCCCTTGCCGAAAAAGGTCCCCTTCTTCTGGGCATTGAAGGCCGTCAGATCGTCCTTGAACTCCTGGATGACCACCTTCGGATCGGTGGTGGCATAAAGGATCTTGGCCTTTCCTTCATAAAGCGTCGCATCGGGTTGCTGCAGCACTGTCAGACCTTTCCTGACCGGGGATCTCCATCGGAGCTTTGGGATTCCCCCAGGACCCGACGGTAAATGCCCTCGATATTGTGAGTAAACCGGACGGGGTCGAACGCCTTCCCAAGAAATCCCGCCCATTCATCCCCTTTCGGGAAGTCCGGGTGAGCCAGAAGGCGCTCCCGGAACTGCCCCCCCTCCTGATAGGTGGCCATGGCCGCCTCCTGGACGATCCGGTAGGCCTCCTCCCGCGGAAGGCCGTTTCGGACGAGTTCGAGAAGGACACTCTGGGAATAGACGAGCCCTCCCGTGGCTTCGAGATTTTTGCGCATGCGCTCCGGATAGACCACCAGATCCCGGAGAATCGTCCCCAACCGGTCGAGCATGTAGTCGACGAGGCAGAAGGCGTCCGGAAGGATCACCCGCTCCACCGAAGAATGGCTGATGTCCCGTTCGTGCCAGAGGGCCACGTTTTCGAGGGCCGCTCCGGCATAGGACCGCAGGAGGCGGGCCAGGCCGGTAATGTTTTCCGATCCGACGGGATTCCTTTTGTGGGGCATGGCGGAGGATCCCTTCTGCCCCGGCCGGAAGGGCTCCTCCGCCTCCTGGACCTCCGTCCTCTGGAGATGCCGGATCTCGACGGCCACCCGTTCAAGGGAGGCTCCGATTCCGGCAAGCACGGAAAAAAGCTCGGCATGGCGATCGCGGGAGACGACCTGGGTCGCCGCCGGCTCGACGGAAAGTCCCAGCCCCTGAAGGATCTCCTCCTCAACCTCCGGGGGAATGGTCACGGCGGTTCCCATGGCCCCGGAGAGCTTTCCGACCCGGATCGACTCCCAGGCCTGGCGGAGCCGGTCCTGGTGGCGGCGGAATTCGGAGAGCCAGGAGAGGAATTTCATCCCGAAGACGATCGGCTCGCCGTGGATCCCGTGCGACCGGCCCACCATCAGGGTGTTTCGGTGGGCCCGGGCCTGTCGTTCGAGGATTTCGACAAACCGGTGGAGCTCGTCGGTCACAATATGGAGGGCGTCGGAGACAAGGAGGTTCTGGGCGGTATCGACGAGATCGGTCGAGGTCAGGCCAAAGTGAAGGACAGCCCGTCCCGCCTCCGGCATCTGCTCGGAGATCATCGTCAGAAAGGCAATGACATCGTGGCGGGTTTCGGCCTCGATCTCCTCCATGCGGGGGATGTCGATCCGGACGGGGGTCTCAAGGACGACCCGGGCTCCTTCGGAATCGACGAACCCCTTTATTGAAAGGATGCGGGTCACCTCCCGTTCGACTCTGAGCCAGGTCTTGAGGCGGTGCTCGGTTTCAAAAAGCCCCTTCATGGGAGGGCGGCAATATCGGTCAATCACGTTGTGACTCCTGCGAAAGCCATGCACCCGTAGGTGGCGGGATGGGCCGCCGGATCGGAGACATAGAGGCGGAGATCCTTCCGGTCGAGAAGATTTCTGGAGACCTCCTGGACAAAGGGCTTGATCTCCGGAACCAGGGATTCGCTGTCAAGAACCACCGGCGTGACCGAAAGACCGGCCACCGTGTCGTAGAGGCGCGTGACGAGATCTTTGGTCTCCCCTGGCCTGAAGGGAAGGATGACGAAGCCCTCCGGGAAGGGGCCCTCTCCCGGAATGAAGAGAAAGGAGGGCGGAATCTCCCTTCGGGCTCCCTGCCAGAAGGGGGAGAGCGTCCGGACCACAAGTCCCGAATACCAGTGGTCGAGCCAGAGAAGGGAGGGCTCCAGGGGCCCTCCGGTCCGCTGGAAAAAGATCCGGAGAGGCCTTGTGGGACCGAAGACCGGCTCCCCCCACAAAAGCACCAGTCCCGACAGCCCCGTATTGAAATGACTATCGGGGAGACGGCTCAAGAGGAGCCCTCCCCTCCGGAAGCCGGAGACCCTTCCGCGGTCCTCCCGGCTCTCCCCGGCCTCTGCGATGAGACGGGAGAGAAGGGACCCTTTTCGGGCGCATACCGGACTGCGGCTTCATGGAGAATGCCGTTGATGAAGGCCACCGCTTCAGGCTCCGAAAATTGGTGGGCCAGATCCAGGGCTTCGTCGACGGAGACCCGGAAGGGCATTCCGGGATCGAACAGGATCTCGCAGAGACCGAGACGGAGAATGTTCCGGTCGATGCGGGTCAGGCGCCCCAGGCTCCAGCCCCTCGCCAGCTCCTCGATCCGGCTGTCGATCTCACCCTTCCTGAAAAGGATCTCCGCATAGAGTCGGTCCCCGAAGGCATTGGCCGTGGGGTCTTCTCCCTCCCACCTGAGGAGCTTCCTAAGGACAGGATCGTCCTGGGAATAGGATCCGTATTCGTCGGCAAAGAGGCGCTGGAGGACCTTGCTCCGTGCCGCACGAAGAGCCCGTCTCCGCCCCGGCGACAGGGAGGGGGCGGGACGTTCCCCGCCTGTCACGTCCTCCCTCCTCCCGGAAGAGAGCGGGAGAGGCGGGCCATGGAAATCAGCGTCTCCGCCCCTTCCACCCCCTTGTGCCCAGACTTTCCCCCGACGCGGTCGAGGGCCTGGAGTAGCGTGTCGGTGGTGAGGATCCCGAAGACGACCGGAATGGTTCCGGCGGCATTGATCTGTCCGAGGCCAGCGGTGACCCCGGATACGACGGCCTCGTAATGGCCGGTTTCGCCACGGATGACACACCCCAGGCCCAGAACCCCATCAAAGGAACCCGAGTCGACCGCCTTCCGGACCACAAAGGGGAGCTCCAGGGCCCCGGGGACCCAAACCACGGAGACTGCGGAGATCTTGGTTCCCGCACTCCGGAAGGCCCCGAGGGCCCCCTCCAGGAGGCGGTCCGTGACCAGACTGTTGTAACGGGCCACCGCCACCAGAAACCGGAATCCGCTCGCCGGAGCTTCCCCAGGAACGATCTCCTCGATTTTCACCCTCCGTCCTTCCTTTCTCTCAAAGCTTGTTGAGGATATGCCCGAGCTTGTCCCGCTTGGTCGCGAGGTAGCGCTTGTTGGACTCCCGGGGGAGAATCTCGATGGGGACCCGGGAGACGATTTCAAGTCCATACCCTTCAAGCCCCACGATCTTGCGGGGATTGTTGGTCATCAAAAGGAGCTTCGAGGCCCCGAGATGGCAAAGGATCTGGGCTCCCAGCCCGTAATCCCGGAGATCCTCCTTGAATCCCAGCTTCAGGTTGGCCTCCACCGTGTCATATCCCTGCTCCTGAAGGCGATAGGCCTTTATCTTGTTGGCCAGACCGATCCCCCGGCCCTCCTGGTTCATGTAGAGCAGGATGCCGCGCCCCTCCTTCTCGATCATCCGGAGGGATTCCTCGAGCTGGCTTCCGCAATCGCAGCGAAGGGAATGGAAGATGTCGCCGGTGACGCAACTCGAATGGACCCGCACCAGGGTCGGAATCTCCCGGTTGATCTCCCCCTTCACGAGAGCGATATGAGGACCGGTTCCCACGACATCCTCGAAGACGACTGCCCGGAAATGGCCAAGTTCGGTCGGCAGGTCGGCCGAGGCCACCTCGGTCACGAGCTTCTCTTCGCGCTTCCTGTAGGCGATCAGGTCCCGGACGGTGGCAATGGGAATGCCGTGTTCTTGGGACACTGTCTTGAGATCGGGAAAACGCGCCATTGTACCATCTTCGTTCAGGATTTCACAGATGACCCCCATCGGGATCAGCCCGGCGAGACGGGCCAGGTCGACCGATCCCTCCGTCTGGCCGGCACGCTTCAACACCCCGCCCGGCTTGGCGCGGATAGGGAAGATGTGGCCGGGCCGGACCAGATCGGAAGGACTGGCTTCCGGACGGACCATCAGCTGGATCGTGTGGGCGCGATCGAAGGCGGAGATCCCCGTTGTGATCCCCTCCCTGGCATCGACGGAGATGGTGAAATCCGTTCCGAAGGAGGCCTCGTTGACCGAGGTCATGGGGTCGAGATGGAGGGACTCGGCCTTTTGCTGGGTGAGGGTGATGCAGATCAGCCCCCGGCCGTATTTGGCCATGAAGTTGATGGCTTCGGGGGTGGCGAACTGGGCGGCGATGACAAAGTCCCCCTCGTTTTCCCGATCCTCGTCGTCGGACAGGATGATCATCTTGCCGTTTCTGATGCGTTCGATGGCCTCTTCAATGGATATGGTCGACACTCTGGGTCTCTCTTTCTGCCGGCGTTGCCGCCGTGTCGGGCTCTTTGGGTCAGACACCCTTGAATCGGTTGGTCATGGGAAGCCTCCAGTCCTTTCCGAAGGCCCTCATGGAGATCTTGACGCCCGGCGGGGACTGCCGTCTCTTGTATTCGCTTTTGTCGATCAGGCGGATCACCCGGGCCACATCGGAGGGGGCGAAGCCCCGCCCCACGATTTCCTCATACCCCAGATCCTCCTCGACGTAGGCCTCCATGATCGGGTCGAGGACCTCGTAAGGGGGAAGGCTGTCCGTGTCGAACTGGTTTTCCTTCAGTTCCGCCGTGGGCTTTCGTGTCAGGACCCTTTCCGGGATCCCCCCCGGTTGAAGGAGGTTCCGCATGTGGGCAAGCTGGTAGACGACCGTCTTGGGAACATCCTTCAGGACGGCGAATCCTCCGGCCATGTCTCCGTAAAGGGTCATGTAGCCCACGCTCATCTCCGACTTGTTCCCGGTGGTCAGCACAAGGTGGCCGAACTTGTTTGAGAGGGCCATCAGAAGCATCCCGCGGATCCGGGGCTGGAGATTCTCCTCGGTCGTGTCCGGCCCTCGGTTCCCGAACAGGGGGGAGAGGCGGTTCAGGAACTCTCCGACCAAGGTATCGATCGGGATCGTCTCCAGGGAAAATCCCAGGGAGTCGGAAAGACGGTGGGCATCCTCCCAGCTTTCTTCGGAGGTGTAGACCGAGGGCATGAAAAGGCCATGGACATGGGATGGACCCAGGGCATCGCAGGCCACCGCCGCCACAAGGGCCGAATCGATTCCGCCGGAGATGCCGATCAGGACATCGGTGAGTCCGTTCTTTCCGACATAGTCCCGGACTCCCAGGGTCAGCGCCTCGTAGACCTCCCGGATGGGGGAAAGAGGCTCGGTGAGCAGACCCCTGACGAGAGGGCGGGGGACACCGGGAGAGACGGGACCGTCCCCGTCGAGATTGACCTCCGTCATGGGGCAAGTCCCCCAGTCCCCGCCATAGAGGCGGGCCTGCTTCTCCTTCCGCCGTCGGGGATCGTGGAGACGGACCCCGAAGACCCGGTCCACGTCGATCTCGCTTATAAGCACATCCTCCGCAAAGGCCTTTCCCCTCGACTCGATCTCCCCTTCGGGGCCGATCACGAGGCTCTGGCCGTCGAAGACCAGTTCGTCCTGGCCCCCCACCAGATTGGTGTAAACGATGTAGGTCCCGTTGTCGGCGGCCCTCGTCTTGAGCATCGACTCCCGGACCTCCCTTTTTCCCGCATGAAAGGGGGAGGCGGAGAGGTTGATGATCACCTCCGCGTCTCCATCGAGGGTCTGGTGGTAGAGGGGACCCTTCGGATACCAGATATCTTCGCAGATGTTCACCCCGATCGCCACGTTCCGGTAACGGAGGATGGTATTCGAGGTCCCGGACTGGAAGTACCGGTTCTCGTCGAAGACACCATAGTTCGGAAGGTATTGCTTTCGCTGGATCCCCACGACCCTTCCTCCGTAGATCATGGCCGCCGCATTGTAGATGTCGTCGGCCTGCTCGACAAAACCCACGATGAGAAGGATCTCGGGCGCCACATTCAGGAGGTCCGAGAGGGCCTTCCGGTTTTTTTCGAGAAAGGTGGGCTTCAGAAGAAGGTCCTCGGGAGGATAGCCCGTGATCGCAAGTTCCGGAAAGGCGGCGATGTCGAGATGACGGGAGGCGGCTGACTTGAGATGGCGACGGATCTTGTCCGTATTTCCATCAAGATCGCCAACGACCGCATTGATCTGGAAAAGTCCCACCCGAAGGCTTCTCACAGGTTCCCCCTGGCGCTCCCGGTTGTCCCACCGCCTGAATTCCTCCCCGCAAGGGAACGGAAGTAGTCGACAAACCCTGCGGAACTCCAGTCCCGACCGCCGACCACGCGTCCGACCAGAGTCCCGTCCGGAAGGATCACGTAGCTCTGGGGAAGTCCCAGCCCGAAGTAGCGGGCATCAACCTTTCCCTTTCGGCCCTCGAGAACCGGATAGTCGATCCCGAATTTCCGGACAAAAGGGGAAATATGGGCAATTTGCCTGTCCAAGGCCACGCTGACCACGACAAAGGGGCGTCCGGCCAATTTCTTCTGAAGGGCGATCAGGGAGGGAATCTCTTTTTTGCAGGGGTCGCACCAAGTCGCCCAGAAGTTCAGCAGGACCACTTTTCCCCGGTAGTCCGAGAGATGGAGGATCCGGCCGGAAAGGTCAGGCGCCCGGATTTCCGGGGCCTTCTCCCGGGCGTCGAAGAGGGAGATCCCGAGCCGGTCAGAGAGGGAGGAGGCTCCCGAGGCCAGGGGGAACGCCAGCACGAAAACAAGAAACGACACGAACGGGAGAAGGCGCCCTCCCGGCAAAAAACGGGCAAAGGAGATGTCCGGCATCACGTTCCTTTCATGAAGGTAGGACAGGATAGAACCCCGCAACCGATTTTAACACAAGAGGGGCCCGAAGCGACAAAGTCCCCATTGCAAACTCCCGGGGCATTCCATTAGTCTTCCTTGTGAGAGCTGTGAAAACCTGAGGAGAATCACCATGAAGGTCTTTGAAATCCGGGAACCCGGAACGATCACGGGCCTCCGGCCCGCCACACGGGAGAATCCCGTCCCCGGCCCGGGCCAGGTGGCCATCGAAATGAGGGCGGCGTCCCTGAACTACCGGGACCTCCTCATCCTGAAGGGACAATACCCCAATCTCAGGCTTCCTGTGATTCCCCTCTCGGACGGAGCAGGGACGGTGATCGCGACCGGACCCGGCGTCTCCCGTGTCGGAGTCGGCGACCGGGTGGCGGGGATTTTCAACCAGAACTGGATCGATGGCCCGCCCCCCCGCCGGGCGTTGGCCCTGGGAGGGGACCGGGACGGGATGCTCACAGAACAGGTCCTTCTCCCGGAAGAGGGGGTCGTCAAAATCCCGTCCGTCCTCTCCTTCGAGGAGGCGGCCACCCTTCCCTGCGCCGCCGTCACCGCCTGGAACGCCCTCTTCGTCCAGGGAGACCTTCGTCCGGGACAAACGGTCCTCGTCTTGGGAACCGGAGGCGTCTCCCTCTTCGCCCTCCAGTTCGCAAAAATGGCCGGAGCCCGGGTCATCGTGACCTCCTCCTCCGACAGCAAGCTCGAAAAGGCCGCCCGGCTGGGGGCCGATGCGGGAATCAACTACCGGAGCCGGCCCGAATGGGACAAGGAGGTCCTGGAAAGAACGGACGGGGAAGGAGTCGACCACGTAGTCGAGGTCGGAGGAGCCGGAACCCTCTCCCGCTCCCTGGCCTGCACCAGGCCCGGAGGCCATGTGGCGGTCATCGGGGTCCTCTCCGGGGGACAGGCGGAGATCCCGGTCTTCCCTCTCCTCTCAAAACAGCTAAGCCTCAAGGGGGTCTATGTCGGAAGCCGGGCGCATTTCGAGGCCATGCTCGGAGCCATCGTCCAAAACGGCC
Source organism: Nitrospirota bacterium (assembly GCA_021828525.1). Lineage (GTDB taxonomy): Bacteria > Nitrospirota > Leptospirillia > Leptospirillales > Leptospirillaceae > UBA4572. The sequence continues at coordinate 8,975 of JAJZGM010000043.1, forward strand.
TC
>JAJZGM010000044.1 GCA_021828525.1 Nitrospirota bacterium
GTCCCGTGCCCAGGTTGACCGTGAGCGGACCCGGCCCTTCCCAGGAGGGCAGGGCCCGGAGGGCGGCCAGATGGCCCTTCGCCAGATCCATTACATGAATGTAGTCCCGGACCCCGGTCCCGTCCTCCGTGGGATAGTCGTTGCCGAAGACCGACAGGCGGGCCCGGATCCCGGCCGCCACCTGGGCCACAAAGGGCATCAGGTTGTTGGGAACCCCCCGGGGATTCTCGCCGATCCGTCCCGACGGATGGGCCCCGACCGGATTGAAGTAGCGAAGGAGGGAGACCTTCCAGGAGGGATCGGAGGCCACCAGACTCCGGAGAATCTCCTCGATCACCAGCTTGGTCGTTCCGTAGGGATTGGTCGCGGAAAGGGGAGAATCCTCGGCGATCGGAAGCTTGTCGGGAACGCCGTAGACCGTCGCCGACGAGCTGAAGACCAACGCCTTCACCTTATGTTCCCGCATTGCAAAAAGAAGGGTGAGGGTTCCGGTCACATTGTTATCGTAATATTCGAGCGGAAGGCGGGAGGACTCCCCGACGGCTTTGAGGCCGGCAAAGTGGATCACCGCCCCGGGCCTCTCCCGGTCCAGAATCTCCTCCATCCGCTTTCGGTCCCGGATGTCGGCCTCATAGAGAACGGCGGCTTTTCCGGCGATCGCCTCGATCCTTCCGGCCACCTCCCGTTCGCTGTTCGAGAGATTGTCGAGAAGAACAACCTCAAAGCCCGCCTCGAGAAGAACCACCGCCGTGTGGGACCCAATATACCCCGTTCCACCGGTAACCAGGACCTTCACCTGCCCTCCTCCGCCATCACTATCACCTTGTCTGTTCTCCCGTGCCGGCGTCCATGGATCCATGATACACTATTTGGAAAAAAACCTGTCGGAGATAGGTCTTTGCCCTCAAAAACCGGCCTCCGCCGATGCGAAAGGTCCTCTCCGGTGACACCCCTCCATCCCTTCCTCGTCCACTTCGCCCTCTCCCTTGCCCTTCTCACAGGCACAAGTGAGTTTTTTCCCGGGCTCAGAGACCGTTTCCCGGAAAAGGGATGGCGGTTGACCGAAAATGCGGCTCTCCTCCTCCTTCTTCTTGCCGTTCTCACGGGGTGGCACTCCCTCGACACCTTGGCCTTGCAAAATGTCACCCTCCCACGCCAGTCATTCCTCCACCGCCTTCTCGCCATTTTCGGGACCACCACCTACGGTCTTCTCTGGCTTTCAGCCAGGAGGAGGGTCCCTGCCCTTCCCTCAGGATCCCGCCGGATGATCGCTCTGGCCGGGCTCCTGCTCGTTCTCTCGGCCGCGGCGGTGGGCGGTCATCTGGTCTACGAAGACCGGCTGGGAACCGACTTCATGCGGACGGCTCCCCCGCCTGCCTTTCCCCTTCCCTAGCCAAGGAAAAGCCAGGAGAGCCCCCCCGCCACAAGACAATAGAGTCCGAAGGGGGCCAGCGCCTGGTTTGCCTCGAACTTCCGGAAATAATGCATGAGAAGATAGGTGGTGAGCCAGGCGGTGGCGAAGGCCATCGTTCCGCCTGCAAGGGCCAGCCGCATCGCCCCGGGGGAGCCGAAGCGCATGAGCTTTGGGATCTCAAGAACCCCTGCGGCCCCGATGATGGGCGTGGAGAGAAGAAAGGAAAAACGGGCGGCCTCCTCGTGGCCCAGGCCGCTCCAGAGCCCCCCCACCATGGTGATTCCGGAGCGGGAGATCCCGGGAAGGAGGGCCACTGCCTGAAAGATCCCGATCACAAAGCCCCGAAGATATCCCAGGCTCCGGAGCTCCCGGGTCACCCGGCCGGTGCTCCAGCGCCGAAGGATTTCGGCCAGGATCAGCACGCCCCCGTTCACGAGAAGAAAGACGGCCGCCAGAGAGGGGACCGAGAAAAGATGGCGGATTTTCTTTTCGAGAAGCAGGCCGATCAAGCCGGCCGGAATGGTTCCTGCCAGGAGCAGAAGAAAGACGTGGCGGGCGTCGCCCAGCTCGGGATCGCGTCTGGCCCGGCCGGGAAAGAGGAAGGCCGTCAGAAGCTCGCGCCATTCCCGGTGAAAGTAGAGAAGAAGGGCGGCCGTCGTTCCCAGGTGAAGGGAGACCATGAAGGGGAGGTAGGAGGGGTCCTTTTCGATCTCGCCCCAGCCCAGAAGGGCCGGAAGGATGACGCCGTGGCCAAGAGAACTGATGGGAGCAAGCTCGGTGAGTCCCTGGGTGGCGCCGATCACGAGTGCCTGCAATGTCGTCATGAAATAATGGACCTTTCTTGTAATGGGAGAAGGTAGAAGAGAGGTTCTGTCTTTTGATCAGACCAAGCCCCACGATGGCACGGTGTTTTTGAGGGCGCTTTCAACGAGACTTCTTCTCGAGATAACGGCGATAGTCCCCTTCGTCCACCTGGAAGTTCCGAAGAATCCCGACAAGGCTTTTTGTCAGGGGCGGAATACCGCGATCGACATCGGACCTCTCCTGATCGAGAAGAGAGAATTTCTCAGAAGTTTCCTGGGTCATGGTTTTCCGTTGGTGACGACCTTGTCTATTCATCCTGACTGACCTCCTGAGTCCCTGGAAACGAAGAGGATTCCTTCCTGCCACCTCTCCCGGTTTTTCACCGGGAGGAGTCAGTTGACCGGATCGGTCAGGCGACCGGGCCGGAATGTTTTTCTCGGCTCTCAGATGTAGAACATGAGGGGCTGTTCCCCCCGGTCCTTCTCGATCGCCCGGATGCACTCGGCGAGCGAGACCTTTTCAAGCTCCCTGTTGACCGCCTGGCTCAGCCGGTCAAAAAGAGATCGAAGGGCCGGTCCCGGAGGAGAGGCGGGATCGTAGAGGGAGACCGTTCCTTCGAGCGCCTGGACGATGCCGGAGAGGTGGATCTCGGAGGGCTCCCGGACCAGCTTGTACTTCCCTTGGGGACCCCGGCTCGACTCGACGAACCCGTTCTTGACCAGGGTCGCCATGATCTGTTTCAGAAAGGGCTTGGGGATCTGGGACCTCTGGGCGATGTTGGCTCCGGTAATTCCCTGGGAGCCGGCATTCGCGATCTCCACCATAGCCCGGATCCCGTAGTCTACCCGTTGCGACAGCTTGCAGGACATTGTCGGTCCTCCCTATCCGTTACACGCGGAAGCGGTCGATTTCCGCATTGAGTTCCTTCACCACCTTCAGGATCTCTCCCAGATGGCGTTCTTCCAGGGGCTTCTGTCCCAGATGTCCGCGGAAGTCCTCCGCCAGCGAATCGAGGATCGTCTGGATCTTGAGGATCGCCTCCGTCTCGCTTTGGATGCGCTCCGCCATGCCCTCCCACTGCAACTCGACCTTGGCCAGGGCCTCCTGAAAGAGCGTCCAGGTCTCCTGGAATCCTGCGAGCCCCCGGTCGGCGGTCTCGAGCCCCTCGGAGCCTCCGGCGAAGGCGGCCGCAACATGGTCGAGCCGGCCGTTCAGTTCAGACAGCTCACTCCCGATGGCGGAGAGCGCCTCCTCGGTCTTTCGGGAGAGATCCGCCACGGTGTCGGCCACGATCCGGAAGGTCCGCCCTCCGGCTCCGGCATGGGAGGCCTCGATCGCCGCATTCATCCCGGTGAGATGGAGCTCTCTTGCGATTTCACTGATAGTGCCGAAGGCCAGGGAAAGATTCCGGCGCATCTTCTCAAGTCCTTCCCCGTCCACCGAAAGGGTCTCGGAAAGGCTCCGGGCCTCCCGGACGGATTCCCGGACCGACAGGGTCACCTGACTTATCTTACGGGATTTTTCCGAAAACCAGGAAATGCTCCGGGCCACGTCGCCCTCCGGAACCTGGGGCTTTCCGTTTAAAAGATCCCGGACCCGAAGGCGGAGTTCATTCAGGGTGAGGCGGAGTTCTTCCTCTTTTCTGTATCGCCGATTATGGTCCTTTTCAAGGAGATCGGCGTGGGCTTCGACCCAGCGGACCCGGTCGGAGACCTCCCCCATCCAGCCCCGGAAAAGGTCAACAAACCGGTTCAAGGCATAGACCAGCCGGCCGAGCTCGTCGTCCTTGGTCCGGGGGAATGAGAGCCTGAGATCGGGATTGTCCGGCCCCACCTGGGCGATCGCCCGGGACAGGCCGTCCAGGGGACGCACAAGGGAGCGCCGGATCAGAAGGATCACCACGAGAACAAGGGTTTCGAGGATTCCCGAGAACATCCAGAAACGGGCCCATCGTCCGGCGTGTCTCTCCCTGGCAAAGTCCTTCCCGTCGGAATAGAGGACCAGGGTTCCCAGACGCTTCCGCGTACTCCCGCAGGAGGGGCAGGAGGCGTCGCTGTAAAGGGGAAGGCGCTCGAGAAAGACCCGGCGTCCCGCGGCGTCCCGCCCCTCGAGAAAGCCGCTTCCGGGCCTGTCTGAAAGAAGCCGGGAGACCGGGACTGGAAGCTCGGGACCTGAGGAGAGAAGAACGCTCTGGTCGTCCGGGCCAAGAAGAACCGCCTGGTCGGACGAGGAATGCAGGATCGACGCAAAAATGCTCCGGACCCCCTGGAGGTCGTCCTTTTCGAGAAGGCGGACAAGGGAGGCCATCAGGACGCCCCCCTCCGACGAGAGGCGGAGATTCAGGGCCCGGAGGGCCGTTTTCTCTTCCTGATGGTCGATCTGGTAGGCCAGGACCGAAAATGCCACGGACAAGGCCAGAAAAAGCCAGAGAAAAAATCGGGTCGTCACCTTCCGGTGCCAGGGGACCGGCGCCAGGGAGAGACCTGGACCTGCCTCCCCTTTGACGGCCGAACTCCTCCCCTCGAGGAGAGGGGCCGGATTTTGGCGGAGGGAGCGAGAAGGGTCGGGATCGATGGACACGAAAGAGACTCCGCTCTAGGAGGGGGCGGGAGAGGACCCTGTCTTGTTCCGGCTTGTTCGGTAGGCCCGGAAGACCATGGCCGCTCCCAGAAGGGCCATCGGAAAAGAGAGGAGCTGGCCCATGGAAAAGGGTCCGAAAACGAGGCCGAGCTGGGGATCCGGCTCCCGGAAAAATTCGCCGACAAAGCGAAAGAACCCATACAGGCCGATGAAGCTCCAGAAGATCACGCCGTCAGGACGGATCTTGCGGCTCAGAAGATAGAGAATCGCAAACAGGAGGATTCCCTCCATGAATCCCTCGTAGAGCTGGGACGGATGGCGGCAGATGGGGCCTCCCGCGGGGAAGACCATGCACCATGGAACATCGGTGGGACGACCGAAGAGTTCCCCGTTGATGAAGTTCCCCATCCGTCCCATGAAGAGGCCGAGAGGGACCGGAAGCACAGAAAAATCAGCGAGCTTCCAGAATGGAAGGCTGTTTTTGCGACAATACCACCACCCGGCCACAACCACCCCCAAAAACCCCCCATGGAAGGACATCCCCCCTTTCCAGACCGCCAGGATGTCCAGTGGATGGGCCATGTAGTAAGGCAGGTTGTAGACGAAGACGTATCCCAGCCTCCCGCCCAGGATCACCCCCACTGCCGCATAGGAGAGCAGATCGTAGACCTGGTCCTTGGAGAGGGGGGCGCTCCTTCTTTCCGACTCCCTCTTCAGAATATAATAGGCGCCGAGAAAGGCCAGGACATACATCAGACCGTACCACCGAACCCGGAGCGGACCGATATGAAGGAGAACGGGATCGATATGGGGATAGGCGATCACGTGGAAGACCCGGGACGGACAGGTCCCCTGTCCGTCCCGGACAAGGGGGCCTCAGGTCTCATCGACATCCGTGAGGGATTCCTCCCGCTCGATCTTTTCCAGCTCTTCCTTCTTTCTCTGGCACCGGATGCAAAGCTGGGCGAAGGGCATGGCCATCAACCGCTTTTCTTCGATCTCGCCTCCGCATTCTTCGCAGTTTCCGTAGACCCCTTCGTCGAGCCGGAGCAGGGCCTGATCGACCGACCGCTTCATGCGGTTTCGCATTTCGAGAAGGGCCAGGTCCACCCCTTCTCCCATGTCGATGGCCGACAGGTCCCCCTGGTCGAGGACAGAGTCGACCCGGTTCGCATTGTCAGGGCCGATCTGGCGGACAAGGTGGGTCCGGATATCCCGTTCAATCGCGGCCTTCTTCTCAAAGAGAAGATCGTGAAGGCGCTGGTACCGCAACCCCTTTTCATCCATGACTTTTGATCCTTTCACTAGAGAATGAGGAGATCTCATGCTTCTGGAATCCCCCGGGACAATCACGGATCGTCTCCTGCGTGTCGAAACCTTCCTCAGGGAGCGGAAGATCCCGGCTCCGGGGATTGAACAGCTGGGCATCTCCGGAGACCCCTATCGTGTTCTGGTGTCGACCATCCTGTCCCTCCGGACCCGGGACCGGGTCATGGAAGAGGCCTCGAAAAGGCTCTTTTCCATGGCCCCCGATCTCGAGCATCTGGTTCGGCTGTCGGAAGGCCAGATTCAGGATGCCATTTATCCGGTGGGATTTTACAGAACAAAGGCCAGAACAATCAAGCAAATCGCGAAAATGCTGATGGAAAACTTTCAGGGGATTGTGCCGTCGCGCCTTGAGGATCTTCTCTCCCTGCCGGGGGTCGGACTCAAGACCGCCAACCTGGTCCTGGCACAAGGGTTCGGAAGCAGTGCTCTCTGCGTCGACACGCATGTCCACCGCATCATGAACCGGTGGGGATCCATAAGGACCGGATCGCCGGACGAGAGCTTCCGGACGCTCGATCAGACGCTTCCCCCGGAGATCAAGTCCGCGGTCAATCCCCTGCTCGTTTCCCTGGGCCAGGCCCTCTGTCTTCCCCTCTCTCCGCGATGTTCCCTCTGTTTTCTTGAAGAGGAGTGCCCGAAAATAAAAGTACTCCACCAAAGATAAGGGTTGAAATCTCCCGGCTTTTGAAGTCTTTCGAAAACTCCTGATCCTGACCTCCGATTCCTCCCCGGAAAAAGAAAAAAGGGGAGGTTTCCCTCCCCTCTGACAATGGACCGACCGGCCACAAGAATCCAGATCAGCCCGGAATGGCCGGGCTCCTGTCTTCGAATCCCGTAACCGTATTGAAGTGGATGAAAACCGGAGCCTCCGGATCCTCCTGGTGCTCGATCCGATCCGCCGGATCCACCCGCCCTTCCAGTTCGCAGCGAATGCACCGGGTCGACTCGATCCAGGCATCCTGGACGGTAAAGCCCGTCTCCACCTCGGCAAACCCCTGGCGCGACGGAAGGGGGAGGGCCGGCATCGGCACCCTGTGGACATCCCCCAGGACGAAGGCGTCGTTGTCCACCTTCGGAAAATGGAAGGGGAAGGTCCGGTCGGGGTTTCCCTTCAGGTAGCGGTCGATGAAGACAGCGCACTGTTCTCCGTCCCGGATGGAGTGGATCACGTCCAGGGGACCGGTCATGTTGTCGCCTCCGGCAAAGACCGCCGGACGACTTTCGCTCATGAGGGTGTCGGGGTCGACCTTGACTGTCCCCCATTTGTGGAAGCTGATCCCGTTCTTTTCGAAGACGGAGGTGTCCATCGTCTGTCCGATGGCGGCAACGACCGTATCGACGGGGACAGACTCGATCTGTCCTTTCACGGCCACCGGCTTTCTCCGGCCGCTGTTGTCGAAGTCCCGGGACAGGGTATTGACCTGGAAGTCGATCACCGTCTCGGTCGACCCATCCTCGTTGGTCCGATCCCGGATCTCCAGCGGCGCCAGGAGGAAGCGGAACTCGATCCCCTCATGCTCCGCCTCCTGAACCTCGAATTCATGGGCCGGCATCTCCTCCCGGGTGCGGCGGTAGTAGATCGTCACCTTTTCCGCCCCGAGGCGGAGGGCCGAGCGGGCCACGTCGATCGCCACATTGCCGCCGCCGATTACCGCCAGCCTCTTGCCGACCTGGACCGGTTCGTCGGTCAGGGCCTTCCGGAGGAATTCGATTCCGTTCTGAACCACCGGATGCTCCTCTCCCTTCACCCCCATCTTCTGGGGCTTGTGGGCTCCGATACCGAGAAAGGCGGCATCGTACCCCTCCTTGAAGAGATCTTCCAGGGAGACGTCCCGTCCAAGAGCCGTGTTGGTTCTGAAGGTCACGGGAAGTCCTTCGAAGATACCGAGCTCCCAGTTGAGCAGTTCGCGCGGAAGCCTGTAGGCCGGAATTCCCACTGCGAGCATGCCACCGATCACGTTATACTGCTCGAAGACAGTGACCTTGTATCCCATTCGACCGAGATAAAAGGCGCAGGCGAGGCCCGCCGGTCCCGATCCGATGATGGCGACCTTCTTGTCGAGATCTGCCGCCGGCTCGTAATGGGGCCGGATTCCCTGGTTGTACTCCCAGTCGTAGGCAAAGCGCTTGAGCCCGTTGATTGCGATCGGTTCGTCGAGATCTCCCCGCCGGCAGGGGCCTTCGCAGGGCCGGTAGCAGGTCCGGCTGATGATTCCCGGGAATGGGAGCCGCTCCCGGATCGTCTCCAGGGCCTCCTTGAACTCTCCGCGAAAGATCTGGGTGATGTAGCGGGGAATGTCGATGCCCACCGGGCATTCATGCTGGCAGGGGGCATAGACGATTTCCTTGCAGGACTGGGAGACGCACTTCTTCCGCTTGATATGGTCCTCGTACTCGGCCCGGAAATAACGGATGGTCGAGAGGACCGGGTTGGGGGCGGCCTGTCCCAGGCCGCACAGGGAATTGGCCTTCACATAAGTGGAGAGGTTGACGAGATCGTCGAGATCCTTCATCTCCCCGCGGCCCTCGCTGATCCGCTCGATCATGTCCAGCATGACCTTCGTTCCGTCACGGCAGGGGGTGCACTCCCCGCAG